>NBLX01000072.1 GCA_002084705.1 Desulfobacteraceae bacterium 4572_35.1 | reverse complement strand
CAGCGTGATGGCGGCCAGCGTGGCATCGGTAGTGGTCAGCGGGTAATTACCGGGCAACTTGGTAAGGATATATATCTGACCATTGATATTCAATTGCAATACATTGCAGAAAAAGAGTTGATCAGAGCTGTACGTGAAACACGGGCTAAAAGTGGTAGCGTAATAATTGTTGATCCGTTTAATGGTCAAGTGTTGGCTATGAGTAGTTGCCCCGATTATGATCCAAACAAGTTTAACGATTTTTCTGCGGCTTCACGACGAACCCGTGTGGTGTGTGACGCATTTGAGCCAGGCTCGACTTTTAAGTTGTTTTCAATGGCGGCAGCGCTGGATAGTAATAACATAAGACCGCAGATGAAAATTGACTGTGGTCACGGTGTTTACAAAGTTGGCGGCAAGGTGATCCATGACCACAAGTCGTTGGGGACACTGGATGTCGCTGATGTGCTGAAATTTAGTTCAAATATTGGTTGTGCCAAAATTGCTCAGAAGATGGGAGCGCAGACCTTTTATAACTATTTACGCAGCTTCGGTTTTGGTCAGAAAACCAAAATAGATTTTGACGGTGAAGCCACAGGGGTTTTGCGACGACCACGGAACTGGTTTGCCATTGATCTTGCAGCAATCTCTTTTGGCCAGGGTGTGACGGTAACAGCTTTGCAGATGGCGGCGGCTGCCAGTGCCATTGTTAATGGGGGAGAACTTTATCGCCCGTATCTAGTGCAGCGGATAGAAAACCCACATACCGGCATGATAGATGAGCAACAACCGCATTTAGTGCGAAGAGTTATTGGTCGAGATGTTGCGAAACAATTGAGGCAGATGATGGTGCGTGTTACCGATTCTGACGGCACCGGTTCACGAGCGCGAGTGGTTGGGTTCAAGGTGGCTGGCAAGACAGGAACTGCGCAAAAAGTTGATCCAGTTACCGGAACTTATTCAGTGGATAAGCGGGTATCGTCATTTTTAGGCTTCGCCCCGGCAGATGATCCAAAATTGCTTATATTTGTGGTTTTGGATGAACCCCGGGTTGAAAAAACTTACGGTGGGTTGTTGGCAGCGCCGGTATTCTCGCGCATAGCAGAGCAGGCGTTGCGTTATCTGCATGTTCCTGCTCGGCACGAAAAACAGAGTGAAACCGTAATCAGAACCGAACAGCTTGTCGAATTTCCAGCGCTAAGCCCAGTTACGCTGGCGGTTGATCCAGGCACAGATGTTATGCCCGATTGCACCGGGTTGAGTGCCAGACAGGTTTTACGCCTGATAGAGAAGAGTGGCATAAATATAATGATAAAAGGGGGCGGTCGAGTTGTAAGGCAGTCACCGCAACCTGGGCAACCAGTATCGGCAAACAGTGCTGTGTGGGTACAATTGCAACCAGTGCAGTAATTAGGGGTATCTATGGAATTGGTGCAACTACTGGATAATGTAACGGTATCGGAGGTCAGTGGTGATCTAAATATACAGGTCAGCGCCCTCCATTATGATTCGCGTCAGGTAGAGTCTGGTGACCTGTTTTTTGCTTTGCCCGGTGCTGTAGTTGATGGTCATGATTATATCAATGCTGCCATCAATAATGGTGCAATGGCCGTTGTTGCCCAACATCGGGTAGAAGTTCCCCCTGCCGTTACCTTGGTGATAGTTGACGATGCTCGTCTGGCTATGGCACGGATGGCAGCGGCTTTTTATGCTTACCCCGCTCGCGATTTGTTGACTATAGGGATAACGGGCACCAATGGTAAGACAACCATGACCTACCTGGTGGAATCGTTAATGCGCCAAGCTGGTTATAACCCGGTTGTGATTGGTACGGTTAGTAACCATTTAGGCGAAGAAGTTTTTGCTGCCAGTCATACCACTCCAGAATCATTGGATTTGCAACGGATGCTGGCAGAATTTCGCCAAATGGGTGCTGACGCTCTGATAATAGAGGTCTCATCACATGCCTTGATGCAAAGTCGTATCTGTGGTTTGAATTTTGCGGTAACGGTGTTTACTAATCTTACTCCTGAACATCTTGACTATCACAAGAATATGGAAAGTTATTTTGCGGCTAAAGCACGCTTGTTTACTGATCCAGCCGTAGCTGGTTCAGCCAAGGCAGTGATCAATAGTGATGATCCTTACGGAGCAAAATTGTTGACTATGATAGACGGCGGGCTGAGTGTTGGCTCACAACCATGCGCCGATGTTTATCTGCGTGATTTCAGCCAGAGTGTAGATGGGATAGAGGCAACACTCATCACCTCAATGGGAGAAGTTGAGATCTCTTCACCTTTGGTTGGGCGTTTTAATATGGAAAACTTGTCCTGTGCTGTTGGTGTCGGGGTGGTGCTTGGGTTGTCGCTTACTACTATTGAGCAGGGTTTGGCGCTCGCCCACAATGTGCCAGGGCGTTTGGAGCGTGTTGAAAACGATCGCGACGCTTTGATTGTTGTAGATTATGCCCACACCGGCGATGCTTTGGAAAAAGTGTTGCAGACGTTGGTTGCCTTACGCCCAAGAAGAATTATAACTGTTTTTGGCTGTGGCGGTGACCGTGATCGGAGCAAAAGGTCGGTTATGGCTGCAGTTGCTGCCCGTTATTCGCAGTTGGTTATTATAACTGCCGATAATCCTCGGACTGAAGATCCTGAGAAGATTATTGCTGACATCTGTAATGGTATCCCCTCTCAATGCGATAAATTCCACAGTGAAGAGCAATTTAAGGCTACCGATAAACGCTATATTGTGCTAGATGACCGAGCGCAGGCCATTGAGTTTGCTGTGAATCTGCTGCAATCTGGTGATTTGCTCCTTGTTGCCGGTAAGGGTCACGAAGATTATCAGATTATCGGCACTACCAGGATTCACTTTGATGATCGGGAACAGATCTGCCTAGCACTAAAAAAGTGAACGTAACCGGCTATGGGGAACACGTGTCCAACTGGCGAGGTACTAAATGGTTACAAGTGAACAAAACAACAAGAATAAAAACTTAAGTACGCCAGAGAAATCATAAAGAATGAAATTTACCAGCACAGATATCGCAAATATTGTTCACGGCAGTTTATTGTTGGGTACTAGTAATGATGTAATTACCGGTGTTTCCACTGATAGCCGAACTTTGCAGCCCGGAGACCTGTTTGTCCCCTTGCGTGGTCCAAACTATGATGGTCACGCCTATCTCAGACAGGCGGTAGAGCATGGTGCTGCAGCTTGTTTAAGTGAGGAGATCGTTGGTGGTCTTGCGGTGCCGGTAATTCAGGTTGGCGATGCCCTGGTTGCTTTGGGTGAACTAGCGGGTAATATTCGCAGCAATTTCGATGGATCCGTGTTTGCAATTACCGGAACCACGGGTAAAACATCAACCAAGGAGATGCTGGCATCTATCCTTCAGAGGCGAACAGTTGGTTTAAAAACAGAAGGTAATTTTAATAATCTTATTGGGTTGCCTTTAACCCTAGCGCGCTTGAACAATGAAGATTGTTGGATGGTGCTGGAATTGGGGATGAGTAGTTTTGGCGAGATTGCCCGCTTGGCTCGGATAGCCCAACCCGAGATTGCTATTATCACAAATGTTGGTGCCGGACATCTGTCTGGTGTGGGTAATGTTGCCGGTGTTGCCAGAGCCAAGGGGGAGCTGTTTGCAAGTTTGACCGTTGGTTGTTCTGCCATAGTAAATATTGATGATTCCCTTGTTGCTGCGTTGCCTTTACCAGAGGGTGTAAGACGGGTAACTTTTGGCATTGAACAGAATGCTGATGTGCAGGCTACAGATATCAGTAGCGGTCGCGAGACCTCATTTACTTTACATGTTGCCGGGGTAAGCACTTCGGTTACTTTGCCGTTGCCCGGACGTCATCAGATATACAATGCTTTGGCTGCCGCAGCAGCTGCCTCGATTATTGATGTTGATATTGAAGAGATTGCTGCCGGTTTAGCACAGGTGCAGATGGCGGCACAGCGGCTTGAGGTGCGGGAGATGGAAACTGGTATAACTATTCTCGATGACAGTTATAACGCTAACCCGCAGTCCATGCGCGCAGCTCTGACAACTTTGGGTGACTGGCCTTGCAGTGGACGGCGTATTGCTGTGTTAGCTGACATGTTGGAATTGGGAGATGCGGCGCAGGAGTGTCATCGCGAGATTGGCGAAATAGCCGGAGAAAAGGTTGATTGTCTGATAACTATGGGGCAGTGGGCCGATACCGTCGTACAGGCTTCAGGGTTTTCTGCTTCGGAAGCGTTGTCTACCCACGAGGCTATTGCTCCCAACCATAGCTGGGGGAATAGATGCTGTACCATCTTCTTTATCCGCTTCACACCGAATTTTCGGCGTTGTACGTTTTTCGCTTCATCACTTTTCGCACTATATACGCCACCATCACAGCTTTGGTGCTGTCGTTTATCCTTGGTCCATGGGTTATAGAACGGCTGTCATCGCTGCAGATGGGTCAGACTATCCGTAAAGTTGGACCACAGTCACATTTTAAAAAAGAGGGGACTCCAACAATGGGTGGGACCCTTATTCTTATCTCAATTGTGGTGCCTACTCTATTGTGGGCCGATTTGACTAATGGTTATATCTGGGTGACGCTATTGGTAACCATGGCGTTTGGAGCCATTGGTTTTGTGGACGATTATAAAAAGGTTAAGTTTAAAAGTAGTGACGGCTTGTCGGCGCGGTATAAGCTGCTGTGGCAGATAGTTGTGGCTCTGGTTGCAATATTGGTACTTTATATGTGTACCCCATTTCAACCAATATTATCGTTACCGTTTTTTAAGGGGATTCATCCCCACTTAGGCTGGTTTTACGTGCCGTTGATTCTGGTGGTAGTGGTTGGTAGCGGTAATGCTGTTAACTTGACAGATGGACTGGATGGTCTGGCCATAGGGCCGATGATTATCTCTTCCAGTGCTTACCTGCTGTTTGCCTATTTGGCTGGTAATGCTCGACTCTCCTCGTATTTGCAGATAACTGGAGTGCCGGGAGCTGGAGAACTGGCGATCATGTGTGGAGCTATGGTAGGGGCTGGACTAGGTTTTTTGTGGTTTAACACCTATCCTGCCCAGGTTTTTATGGGTGACGTGGGAAGCCTGTCGTTAGGAGGGGCTCTTGGAACTATTGCCGTAATTGTTAAACAGGAACTGTTGTTGGTGATTGTTGGCGGTATTTTTGTCGTAGAAGCGTTATCGGTGATTGTGCAAGTGTTGTCGTTTCGTTTTGTGGGGCGCAGGGTATTTCGCATGGCTCCAATCCATCATCACTTTGAACTCAAGGGTTGGCCGGAACCAAAAATTATTGTCCGTTTCTGGATCATCAGTATTGTGTTGACGCTTGTTGCCTTATCAACGCTAAAGTTGAGATAAACCGTTATGCAGCTTCAAGGAAAAAAAATTGTGGTGGTCGGTGCCGGGTGCAGCGGTATAGCTGTGTGTCGGTACGCCGTGAATAACGGAGCTCAAGTGGTGTTGAGCGATCGGCGCAGCCTGGCAGAGATTGAGGCTGGAGGTAACGATATCAGAGCTGTTGCCGGCTCTGTCGAGTGCGATTTTAGTGGGCACACAGAAGAATATTTCACCCAGGCTGATCTGATTGTTATAAGCCCGGGCGTGCCTTTGAGTATCCCCGCGCTGGTTGCGGCAAAGGCTGCTGGGATACCAATTGTCGGTGAAATAGAGTTAGCCAGCCGTCTGTTGAGTTGCCCAATGATGGCAATCACCGGTACAAATGGTAAATCTACCACAACGGAATTGCTTGGGGCGATGTTGCGTCGCTGCGGGAAAGAAGTTTTTGTTGGCGGCAATTTAGGAACTCCCCTTATAACTTGTGTAGATGAGCAGCTCGATTATGCGGTAGTGGAATTGTCATCCTTTCAGCTGGAGAGCGTAGAGAGTTTTTGCCCCCGTTATGCAGCGATGTTGAATATCTCGCTGGATCATCTGGATCGCTATCCAGATATGGAGAGCTACATTGCTGCCAAAGAGGCGATTTTTGCGCAGCAAAGCTGTGATGATATCGCCATCGTTAATGGAGATGATGCAGAAGTGATGCGGCTGGCAGCAAAAGCTGCAGCTCGTAAGGTGTTGTTTTCTTCAAGCCGACGCCTTGATATTGGAATCAGTTGTGTTGATGGGATCATAGAGTGGCGCGGTTTTGGTTTGTCTAAGCGTTTTGATAGCCGCCAATTGCAGCTTTGTGGCAGCCATAATATTGAAAACGTGATGGCAGCATTGGTGCCGCCTCTCCTCGAAGGACTGGATGCCGACACCTTGTGGCAGGCAGCGTGTGAGTTTACCGGATTGCCCCATCGTATGGCGTTGGTGCGCAAGTTGGATGGAGTTTCCTGGTACAACGATTCTAAGGGAACCAATCCGGGCAGTGTGTTGAAAAGTGTTGCCAGCTTGGGAAAATCTGGTTCTTGTCCGAATATCACCCTAATCGCTGGTGGTAAGGACAAGGGGGGAGATTACCGTGATATGTGTTCATACTTAACCGGACGGGTAGCGCAGTTTGTTTTGCTCGGTGAGGCGGCGCAGAGCATGCGCCGGGCGTGGGTTGATCTAGCGCCGGTGCACCTGGTTGATAGCGTGGAGCAGGCAGTTCAGTTGGCACAAAAGATAACTCCTGCCGGAGGTAGTGTTCTCCTCTCTCCGGGATGTTCCAGCTTCGATATGTTTAACAGCTTTGCTCACCGTGGGGAGGTGTTTACTGCGGCGGTACAAGCTTTACCCTATGCGGAAACAGGTGCGGGAACAGGTGCGAAAACGGATGTCGATACAGACTTGGCGGAGTTGGTTGGATGATAAAACGGGAGTTTGACAGCACCATTCTCATTCTGGCTGTTGCGCTGACCTGCTTTGGGGTGCTGATGGTATACTCATCATCATCAATAATGGCTGATAGGAGGTATCACGACAGTATCTATTTTCTGAAACGGCAGGGTGGTTTTGCCGCCTCGTTGGATCAGGATAGCCGGTTTTTCATTTCAGCCTTCTGAGATGGCTAAGCTGGCGTTGATTTTTTATCTGGCCCATTCTGCAACAAAAAAGGAGGATCGCCTCCACGAATTCAAATACGGATATCTGCCATATATGGTGGTGTTGATTTTTTTGTTAAGTCTGATGCTTGCTCAACGTGACCTTGGTGGCTGTGTCACCATGGTGATGGTGACCGGTACGATGTTGCTGGTAGCTGGAAGCCGGATACGTTACCTGTTTATGAGCGCGGCAACGATGGTGCCGCTGCTGGTGTTTTTTATTCTGCAAGAGGATTATCGGCGTAAACGGATCATGGCTTTTCTCGACCCGTGGAAAGATCCGCAAAACACGGGCTTCCAGATAATTCAAAGCTGGCTTGGTTTTGGCGCTGGCGGGATAAAAGGACAAGGGTTGGGTGAAGGGATGCAGAAATTGTTTTTTCTCCCTGAGGCGCACACCGATTTTATCTTTTCGGTGGTCGGGGAGGAACTTGGATTTGTCGCCGTGGTTATTGTTATAACCATGTATCTCGCAGTTGTGTTGTTGGGGTTGCGCATCGCTATCAGGTCCGAAGATGGATTCGGGCGCTTAACCGCTTTTGGAATCAGTATGTTGTTTGGGTTGCAAGCCTTTGCCAATATGGCGGTTGTTATGGGGATGGTGCCCAACAAAGGGTTGGCATTGCCATTGGTCTCCTACGGCGGGAGTAGCTTGCTGTGCAACTTGTTTGCCTTAGGGGTGTTGCTCAATATCTCTAGCTTTACCCACGCTAATACTGTACCAATAAAGAGAGTTAAAGGTAAAAAAGGGTAATTATGAGATATCTGTTTGCCGGTGGTGGCACCGGTGGTCATATTTTTCCGGCAATGGCTGTTGCTACGCGGGCACGTTCCATCGATTCCGATGCACAAATATTATTTGTTGGTACCGAACGGGGCATAGAGAACAGGGTTGTCAGACCTCATGGATTTGAATTGCGCTGTGTAAATTTCAGTGGCTTTGCTGGGCAGAGCCTGTGGCGTAAATTTATAGTTATAGGTAGGTTGGTATCAAGTGTCTGTCAGGGTCTGAAAATTGTCAGTGAGTTTAACCCCGATGTGGTTATTGGGGTCGGAGGCTATGCATCGTTGCCGTTGTTGATCGCGGCTGGTCTGCGTAGAATACCGGTGGTATTGCATGAGCAGAACGCTATCCCCGGGCTGGCCAACAAATTAGCTTCACGCTGGGCTGGCAGGATCTGTATCTCATTAGCTCAGGGTGCTAACGGGTTTGGGAACAGGGCGGTGGTATTGACCGGCAACCCGGTGCGTCAGGAATTATTTAATTGTCTCCCCTCCCATGAAACAGAGCAACTGCAATTGCTGGTGTTTGGGGGTAGTCAAGGAGCGGCAGCTATCAATAGTGCTGTTTTGCAGGCGCTGCCGCAAATAACTGCTCAGTTGCCGAATTTGAGAATTTTACACCAGACGGGGGAGAAAAATCACGCCGATGTTGTTGCCGCTTATGAACACCTTGGCTTCAGTAATGTCGAAGTGCTGCCATTTATAGATGATATGGCTAGCGCCTATGCAAACAGCCAGCTGGTTGTGTGCCGTTCCGGAGCAACGACGGTGGCAGAGTTGTCTGCTTGCGGTCGTGCGGCAGTTTTGGTGCCGCTTCCCCAGGCTGCGGCAGATCACCAGACTCATAATGCTCAGGCGTTGGTTGATGAGGAGGCCGCTGTCATGATTGCCCAGACCGATTTGTCGGAGCAGTTAGCACCAACAATTGTTGAGTTGATGAAAAATCCGCAAAAAATACAGTCTATGGGTAGCCGGGCGAAACGCCTAAGTGCCAAGGGTGCTGCTGACCTGATCCTAAACGAGTGCCGGATGTTGGTGCAGAAACGAAAATAAAGTTATGTATGGTAAAATTCGTCATATCCATTTTGTAGGTATCGGTGGCATCGGCATGAGTGGAATTGCGGAGGTGCTGTTGAATCTTGGCTACAAGGTTTCTGGCTCAGACCTGCGGGCCAGCGAGATAACGCGGCGATTGGAGCAACTTGGTGGCGTGGTTTACTATGGTCATGCCGTAGAAAATGTTGCCGATGCTCAAGTGGTTGTTACCAGTACAGCAGTGGCTTCAGACAACCCCGAGGTGGTGGAGGCGCACCGGTTGTTGGTGCCGGTGATCCCGCGAGCCGAGATGCTGGCCGAGTTGATGCGCTTGAAATACGGCATTGCCATTGCGGGCACCCATGGCAAAACTACTACCACTAGTATGGTGGCGACACTGCTTTCGCAGGGTGGTGTTGATCCAACGGCGGTGGTTGGGGGGCGCTTAAACGCACTAGGTTCCAACGCCAAGTTGGGGCAGGGCAAGTTTATGGTTGTCGAGGCCGATGAATCTGATGGATCATTTTTAAAGCTTTCCCCCACCATTGCGATAATTACCAATATTGACATGGATCATCTCGATTATTATTCCGGTCTGGATGAGATCTGTGAAGTGTTTATCGACTTTATAAATAAAATTCCATTCTATGGTTTGGCGGTGTTGTGCCTCGATGATGTCAACATTCAGACTTTGTTGCCGCGGGTGGAAAAGCGTTATCTCACCTATGGTTTAACTCCTCAGGCTGATTATCGTGCCATCGACATAACCTATCAAGATGGCGGGACTGAGTTCGAGGTGTTGTTCCATGGTGAAAGCCTGGGGCGGATGCGTTTGGAGATGCCAGGTCAGCATAATGTCCTTAATGCTTTGGCGGCGCTGGTAGTGGCGCGTGAACTTGACTTAAGTGTGGAGACGATACGCGCTGGATTTGCCTCCTTTGCCGGAGTACAACGTCGTTTTCAGATAAAATATGACGAAAAGGTGATGGTTGTTGATGATTATGCTCATCACCCAGCGGAGATTAAGGCAACCCTTGCGGCAGCACGCAATTGTTGGGAAAAACGGATTGTGGCGATTTTTCAGCCACATCGTTACAGTCGAACTCAAGCGCTCTTTGATGATTTTGTCACCACATTTAATCAAGCCGATTATCTTGTGGTTATGGATATATATGCAGCTAGTGAAGCGCCTGTTGATGGAATAAGCGCTCAAATACTAGCGCAGGCGATTGCTGAGCATGGACATCGTAATGTGCGTTACTGTGGCAGCGCGCAGCAGGTGGTGGATCATCTTCAAGATAAATTACAGGATGGAGATATGGTGATTACTCTAGGAGCCGGATCTGTGTGGCAGGTTGGGGAACAGTTAATTGGGTTGTTGGCTCAGAGTTAGTGTGAAATTATGCAGTGGCGTGTAGATGAAATACGTGATCAATGGGGTATGAGGGGGGAATGCCTGGTCGCTGAACCATTGGCACCTCTGACCACTTGGCGGGTAGGTGGTAGTGCCGATCTGCTGGTGCGTCCAGTTGATCTTGAGGATGTTCATGCCCTGTTTAATTTTCTGCGCCATAACCGTTTGCCTTGGGTTGTCCTTGGTGGCGGTAGCAATGTTCTTATTGCCGATAGCGGTGTGCGCGGGGTGGTGATTCAGTTGACAGATATGAATTATATAATCCCATGTGGAGAGTGTCAGTTGCGAGTGGGGGCAGGGTGCTCCATCAATCATCTGGTCGCTGAGACTGTGCGACAGGGCTATGCCGGTTTTGAATCATTGGCTGGGATTCCCGGCACCGTTGGTGCTGCAGTTGCTGGCAACGCTGGAGCTTTGGGGCAACAGGTCGGCGATTGTGTCCATTCTGGTTTGGTAGCAGAAAACGCAGCGGTAGAGCGTTGGCTGCATGAAGAATTTGCTTTTGGCTATCGCAGCAGCGCCATAACTACTGAATATGTTGTGTTGGAAGTGACAATGAAGTGCCAGCGCGGTCAGCCAGAACAGTTACGTCAGCGAGTTAAGTTGGCACGCCAGCATCGATGGCAGGCACAGCCGGTAGTTGGCGCAAATGCGGGGTCGGTGTTTAAAAACCCACCCCGTCAGTCGGCTTGGAAGCTAATTGCCGAAAGTGGGCTTCAAGGCAAGAGTGTTGGTGATGCTCAGGTGTCGAAACAACACGCTAATTTTATTGTCAACTGTGGTAAAGCCAGCGCGATGGATATTGTTGCCCTTGTCTCAAAGGTGCAACAGGTCGTAGCTGAAAAAACCGGTTTTAAGCTGGAACCGGAGATCAAGTTTATCGGTGATTTTGGTGAAGCAGCTGTGCAGGTAGCACTGATGCAGGTAAACGGAAGAGTTTAATTGGGGACGCTTTAACGATGACTATAGAGAAACTGAAATCGAAACGGATTGCAGTTGTTATGGGCGGTACCTCTGCGGAGCGCGAAGTGTCGTTACGAACCGGTGCGGCAGTTCTCGACGCATTGTTAACATCTGGGTACGATGCAGTGGGGATAGATTCCGCAAAGAATTTGCCAGAACAGTTACGTCAGTGTGGCGCAGAGATTGTTTTTGTCGCGGTGCACGGACGACACGGTGAAGATGGTGCTATGCAGGGATTGCTGGAGATGATGGAGATCCCTTATACCGGCAGTGGAGTGTTGGCCTCGGCATTGGCTATAGACAAGGCAGTTACCAAGCAGATGGTTGCTAACGTTGTGGATATTGCTGATTCATTTTTAGTAGATGAAAATAGTGATATCGCTGCCCTGTGTGCTGGATGTAGCGGCTACCCACAAGTGGTAAAACCGGTACGTGAAGGCTCAACTCTGGGAATTACTATCGTTGCTGATGCTGGTGAACTTGAGGCTGCGATAGCTAAGGCGCGCACCTACGATAGTCGAGTGCTGGTGGAAGATTATGTTGCTGGGCGCGAAGTTACTGTAGCGGTAATTAGCGGGAAGGCTTTGCCGGTAATTGAGGTGATACCAGCGCAGGGGTTTTACGATTACGCAGCAAAATACACTGCTGGAACAACGCAATACTTAGTGCCGGCACCATTATCCGATGGTACGTATCTGGCCCTACAACGAGCCGCAGAAAGATGCTATATAAAGCTCGGTTGTCGTGGCGCAGCGCGGGTAGATTTTATTGTCAGCAGTGACGATAATGGTGAGTTTTGCTTTCTTGAAGTAAATACCATCCCCGGCATGACAAAAACAAGCTTATTGCCCAAGGCTGCTGCTTGTGACGGTATAAAATTTGCATCTTTGGTTGAGCTGCTTGTCAAAGATGCATCCATTGACCGTTGATAGCATTTCATAAAGCGGTAACTAGAAACTATGCGCAATGTTAAACAGGATCCCGAAAAACGCAAAACGACAGTAAAACGGGGAAACCGTAACGTACGGAAACAAAAGCGCCTAGATTGGAAGAAGCTGTTAATCAGGGCGATGCGGTTGTTCTTGGGAGTGTGCTGCACAGTATTGATAGTTATTGGTGCCGCTTTGCTGGTTAAGGTTGTTGTTGATTCTGATTTTTTTGCTGTTAAAACAATTAATGTCAGTGGCAATAAACATCTCACGGTTCAAGATGTCATTGATCTGTCAGATATTCGACATGGAGTGAGCACTTTTGACTTAGACCTGGAGATGATTGGGCAAAAATTGGCGGAAAATGACTGGATTCGCTCTGCGCACATTATGCGTAAGTTGCCGCAAGGTGTTGTGATCAATATTATTGAGCACAATGCAAGGTTTATTATAAATCTCGATTATTTGTATTACGTTGATGATGCAGGTGAGATATTCAAGGTGTTGCGGCGGGGAGATCAACTCGATTTCCCACTGATTACCGGAATTGATCGACAACAGTTGCTTGCACAGCCTCAGGTTGTTACCAAGAGGTTGCGCTACATTGCTGAGATGATAGATGAATTAGACCAACGGAAATATTTTAATCTAGACTGTGTCGCCCAGATAAATGTTGAGGCCAAGGGTTGTTACACGTTGTATACTGATCCCCTTGGAGTGCCAATACATGTAGGTGATGACCACTTTGGTGAAAAGATTGATCGGCTGGAGCAGATATTCTCTGATGTTAAAAGACGCTTACCGGCTCTGGCATATATAGATTTGAGTGTGCCCGACGAAGTGATTATGAAAATGGTATCTCAGCCTAATTGATGGATGTTTTTTTGATGTGCCTGGATGCAAATGGGCATGTGAGTATAATCAGATCATTTGAGTGATTTGTTGGGAAGGATGAGAATGAGCAATCGCAAGGAAAATCTTGTTGTCGGGTTGGATATTGGAACCACAAAGATTTGTGCCATTATTGGTAGTCTGACTGAGTCTGGTCTGGAGATTGTTGGGATTGGCACCAGTGTTTCCAAAGGCTTACGCAAGGGGGTGGTTATCAATATTGAAAGCACTGTTGATGCGATTCGAAAAGCATTGCAGGAAGCTGAGTTGATGGCTGGCTGCGAAATAAATTCAGTTTTTGCCGGTATCGCTGGAGCGCATATAACTGGTTTTAATTCGCAGGGCGTTATTGCAATAAAAAATCGTGAGGTAAGTGCTGAAGATATTCAGCGGGTTATCGATGCGGCGAAGGCTATTGCCATCCCTATGGATCGCGAGGTTATTCACGTATTGCCTCAGGAATATATAATAGATGACCAGGATGGAATAAAAGAACCGTTAGGGATGAGCGGTGTGCGTTTGGAAGCCAAGGTTCATATAGTTACCGGTGCCGTGGCCAGCGCACAAAATATTGTTAAAAGTTGTAATAAGGCTAATGTCAACGTTGCCGATATTGTACTGGAACCCTTGGCTTCTTCAGAGTCGGTGTTGTCCGTCGACGAGAAAGAGCTTGGCGTTGCAATTGTTGATATTGGTGGTGGCACCACCGATCTGGCGATTTTTGTCGATGGGGCTATCAAGCACACCTCGGTGCTGTCTTTGGGGGGTAACCACCTCACTAATGATATCGCTGTTGGGTTACGAACGCCTATGGCTGAAGCGGAACGGATTAAACGTACTTATGGCAGCTGCCTGACCAGCAATATTGGTAAAGATGAAACCATCGAAGTGCCTTCAGTTGGTGGGCGCGAACCACGGATATTGTCCCGGCAACTTCTTGCTGAAATTCTGGAGCCACGGGTAGAGGAGATTTTTACCCTGGTAAACCGTGAGATTGTTCGCAGTGGTTATGAAGATCTTATTGCCTCAGGGGTGGTTATCACTGGTGGAACCAGTATCTTGCCAGGGATGCCGGAGTTGGCGGAACAGATTTTTGATTTGCCGGTGCGGCGTGGTTCACCACAGGGTGTCGGTGGTCTGATTGATGTGGTGAATTCACCTATATATGCTACAGGCGTTGGACTTGTTATTTACGGTAGCCGTAATCAGCAGATAGAAAATTTTTCCATAGGGCAAGAAAAAGTTTTTGATAAAGTTATGCGCCGCATGAAAGAGTGGTTCGGCGAATTTTTCTAACAGAACACTGGAGTTGTTTACGGAGAAAGCAGCTTTAGAATTTTTACATGCAGGGGGAGTCATGTTCGAATTTGATGAAACATTAGACCAGACAGCAAAAATTAAAGTGATTGGCGTCGGAGGAGGTGGCAGCAATGTGGTTGATGCCATGATTAATGCCCAGATTTCCGGGGTTGAGTTTATGGTTGCCAATACCGATGCTCAGGCGTTGAAACGCAGCATTGCGCCGATGAAGGTGCAGTTGGGCACAAAGTTAACTAAAGGGCTGGGAGCAGGGGCTAATCCTGACACTGGGCGCGAAGCTGCCATGGAAGATCGTGCACGTATAAATGAGTTGTTAACCGGGGCCGACATGGTATTTGTTGCCTGTGGCCTTGGTGGTGGAACCGGCACTGGTGCTGCACCGGTTATCGCTGAAGTAGCTCGTGAGATTGGTGCTCTAACTGTAGGCGTTGTGACCAAGCCTTTTACCCGTGAAGGGCGTCAGCGTCTAATAAAGGCTGAGGAAGGCGTTGAGGAACTGAAAAAAGTTGTAGATTCTCTCATTGTTATTCCGAATGACCGTCTGGTGGGTTTGGCTGGGAAAAACATGAGTATTCTTGATGCCTTTAAACCATCTGATGATGTTTTGCGCCAAGCGGTACAGGGGATTTCCGATCTTATTACCACTAGCGGTTTGATCAATGTCGACTTTGCCGATGTTAAGTCGGTGATGGGTGAACGTGGCATGGCTATGATGGGTATTGGTGT
>NBLX01000071.1 GCA_002084705.1 Desulfobacteraceae bacterium 4572_35.1 | reverse complement strand
GGATTGGCAGAAAGCTCTTGCCACGAATCAAAAAAACGATCGATCTCTGTGGCTAAATTATCTTCGCCAATACTGAAGATACGCTCTAACTCAGCAAGAGGTGTTGCCTTGGCATCTTCAGAACCAAGTAGTTGATTTTTATCAAGTAGTTGCTCACTGACAAAGACATCATACTCACGGGTAATATCGGTTATTTTAACACCTTGACCAACAAAAAAGCTGCCAAACTTTAGGGATGGGAAATCGGAAAGAACCGCTTTTTGCCGTGAATAGCCTGCAGTATTAACATTGGCAATATTGTTACCAGCAATCTCAATCGATTTTTGATTGGTAAACAGGCTGGTTTTGCCGGTATTTAGTGCAGCAGCTAAACCCATTATGCCCTCCCGGACAGCAAGTGCCCCCCATTTTTACCTGTCACCAAGGTTCCTGTTGGGTTATAAGAATCTGGTACAGATTTACGACCAAAAAATTCCATCGATTCACGTATCCAATTCAACGCCGTCCATAACAGGTAAGCATTGCGCCGATTTTCAAAACGGATAGTTTCAACCAATTGCCGTTCCTGTGGCGCCAACTCCTCCTGGATATTAAGCTGCTGCAGAAGATTCTCCTTGTGCAATGTCGCTTCCTGCAACCCCTCAATATCCAAAGCTTTGGCACATTCGCGCTCGACGATAATCGCATCATGGAGCGCTTGCAGCGTTTCATGAATGTTGTTAATCATGCCTGGCGTCCTTCAGCAATAAAGGTTAACAAACTGCTCGCCACCTTTTTTAGATCTGGCTGGTATGAACCATCGGCAATTTGCGCTTTAAGTTCCGCTATCTTATTCGTGCGTTCTGCTTCCTGAGTTTCGGCAACGTCCTGAACATATGTCGGAGTGTTGAGCAACGCAGCGCTCAAACCTTCTGGTGCAGCCTTGGCAACCGGGACCGCCAATTCATTGGCTTTATCCACCTGTTGCAGCACCGACGAAAAACTTACCTTGTCGGTATTTTGCGCCCTTGACGACTCTTTAACGCCCTGCTGCTCCTGCCGAGCTTTACGCACAACTCCTTGTTGGAGCAATCCTTTATCACCGTTTATTCGCATTGTCATAACATCCACCTATTCAAAGTTAAAAACGCCCTTATCCAACAAGATAAAATATCAATTCAATTTATTGTTTTTTAAACTATTCCTACAACCTCTTAGACAATATATCGACGCCTGTAAGCTATTAGTTTAGTTGATTTTAAAGATTAATTGTTTTTTTCGGAAGTTTGCTAGAAGTAGACAATGGGGTCAGAGACAAGATAAAAAAAGGGGGGAGCCAAAAGGTAAAGTTTTCCCTTTTTATGCAAAGCAGGGATATAACATTAATCGTGTTGCAACTGACGATAAATCTGTTGACCAATTCCAAGGCTTTGCTTGTGCGCCATCTCACGCGCTACTTCACCATCAAACAGATCGCGGTAGACATCACTGGCCATATCTTTTTCTAACAAGCCGTCCGTAGAGCCTGAGCCTCGCATCGCCTTAAACATCGCCTGAAGCATCACCGCTTCAAATTCCAGACAAGTCTGCTTAAGTTGACTGTTATCCTGAGAACCACCCTTGTTCTCCAGAGATGACGCCTGGTTATTGGTATACATTCGCGGATCGACATACAAATTCATAAAGCACCCTCATACACAGGTTAATGGTAACGACAACAAAGCGTTACTATCTCATCGACACCTATGCACAAAAGTTTAGCCCTTACAATACCACCAACTCTGCATGGAGAGCACCAGCGGCTTTAATAGCTTGAAAGATAGCGATAAGATCACGCGGAGTCGCACCGATTGCGTTTAGAGCACGGGCAACATCACCGATACTAACCCCCATGGGCAACACCACCAGATTGCCTTTATCCTCTGACGCGGTAAGATCTGAATTTGCCACAGCCACAGTTTGCCCACCGCCACCAAAAGGCCCAGGCTGGGATACCATGGCCGATTCACTGACCACCAGGTTGAGGTTACCATGTGAAACCGCCACCCGTGACAAACGCACGTTGTCACCCATGACTATGGTGCCGGTACGCTCATTAACAATAATCTTTGCCGGCATGTCCGGCATCACTTCTATGTGTTCTATTTTGGCGATAAAGGCAACTAACGATTCAATATAGTTGTCGGCAACCGTTATCTTAAGGCTGGCGCTGTCAATAGCATGGGCTAAATCTTCACCAAAATAATTATTCACCGCTTCCGCCATCCGCTCCACGGTTGTGAAATCTGGTTGGCGTAATCTATAATGTAGCTCCCGCGTTTTAGCTAACGTAAAGCCTACCTCTTTTTCTATAAGTGCGCCGCCGGGTATCCGACCAACGGTAGGATGATTTTTCTGCACCTTTGCCGCTTTACCTCCAAAGGACAGCGCCCCAACGGCCAACGCCCCCTGTGCTACAGCATAGACATTACCATCTGGCCCCTTTAACGGTGTCATTATCAGAGTACCACCAACCAAGCTGTCAGCATCACCAATTGAGGAAACCAGCACATCTACCGTAGTACCAACTTTGGCAAAGGGTGGCAGTTTAGCCGTAACCATTACCGCAGCAACATTATCAACCTTAACCTTGGTTCTATCAATCCGCATCCCCAACCGTTCCATCATATTAACCAACGACTGGACGGTAAATTCGGTGCTGGCACCATCTCCGGTACCATTCAGGCCGACGACAAGCCCGTAGCCAACTAGCTGATTAGTGCGCACCCCTTCAATATCGGCGATATCTTTTATGCGGCTGGCACAGACATTCCCGCTCAAAAACAACAGCAACACCGTCACAATCGCTAACAGGCAAGATAGGTATTTCATCGTTTTCTCCAACCGTTAAAATGGGGATACTTTATCCATCATGCGCAACATCCAGCCCGGCTTCTGTTTTTATCATCAATAACCCCATTACCGGTATAAATTATATTAGCGTCAAGGACATATTTAGAATCTATAAGATTACCGACAGTTATATCCTGAGGACGGACAATGCCAGTAAGGGAGATCAACTGTTGCTCATGGTTGACAGTAACGCTCTTGCTGCCAGAGATACGCAAAGTTCCATTAGGCAGCACTTCCACCACGCGGGTAGTGATAGTTGCAATAAGATCTTCTTTACGTGAGGTTGAACCACTACCGGAAAAATCGTTAGTATAACCAGCGCTGAGAAGTTGTGCTGGATTTATCGATTTATTTATATTGGCAATATTAGTTTCCAAACCAAACAGGCTGGTGATATCGGCACTAGCTGAAGTTTTACGCCCGGTGGCGGTACTCGCCTGCTTACTTGCTTCTGCCTGCTCGGCAATAACAACGGTTAAAATATCGCCGACATTACAGGCTCGATTATCGACAAACAGGCTACCATTACTAGTTGTCCACAGTGACCCCGGTGTAGCTGGCTTTGGCGCCTCGATAATCGGCTGCTGAACCGGCGGAAGAACCATGGGTTCAATCCGCTGCGGCGGTGCAGCACAACCAGCCAGAAGCATGAGATAACCAACAAACAACAGCAACAGTACACGCCCAACACAGTTGTTCATGCTAAAACCCCACCTCTACTTTGTCCGGACCAATAACACGCGCCAATACCTCCTTTTGGGAGGCACTATTACGGACCCTGATTATATCTTCCATTTTGCCCTCCTGCATCGCGATACCGGTTGCTGTCAACAGCATGGCACCACGCCGAGCAATCAATTTGACAAAGGCACCCCTTTTTATCAATGGCGGTAAAACCAGATTTTTCCCATCAACAATTTGAGCACTACGAATGGAGCGGGCAACCATCATACCCACTACATCGATAAGATTATAAAGCGGCTGCTCTGTTTTGCTGATATCAACGACAACCATCTTAACATCTTGACTGCCGACTATAGCTCCGCGACGCAAATTACGCTGAGCCACAACAACGCTGGCCAGCAACTGCAACTTGCCACTGACAGACATGTTCTTCACAGTTCGTCCATCGACAGTGTAAATAAGGGTAAAACGACGGCTACCAACAATTTGTGCTAAAGCCGGAATCACCTTTACCTGCAACCTGCCCGCAGGGACAACAATATCCTTAACATTTCCTTGGGGAATAAATTTAAATTTGGCTCCGCTCAATTGACGCTGAGCTCTAGCAAGGTAGTCGGCAATATCACGCTGCACTCGGGCAAAGGTGATAGTTTGACTGTCGCGTTTTACCACAACCTCATCGGCTCCGCTAAACTCACAGTTTTTTTCTGTCAACCCAAACTGTTGCAGCACGCGCCTAATTTGATCCCGTTTAACGGTTATGCTTTTGCCCGGAAGGGGCGCACGGAGCAAGCGTTTTGCTGACAAGCGCGGCGATGGTGGTGTAATATCCACAACATCACCAATTACTACCTGCGTTTTAGAAACAACAGCAGATGAGCGAACATCTATCTGCAACGCGTAGGTTGATCCGCAGCTCAACAATATAAAAGAGATCAACAGCAGCATTCGCACCATTAAAGTTACGCTCCAGAAAATGTTTCTACACCAAATTATTGGTCATCTGCAAAATTTCATCGGCAGTCTGAATAGCCTTGGAGTTTACCTCGTAAGCCCGCTGACCGGCAATCATATTAACCATCTCTTCCATGACACTAACATTGGAACCTTCCAGATAACCTTGCGACAGGGTTCCCATCCCATTCTCCCCCGGAGTACCGGTTACCGGGCTACCAGATGAAACAGTCTCGGAATAAAGGTTACGCCCTAAACTACGCAGCCCCGATTCGTTACCAAAAATCGCCATCTCAATAACACCCACCTGGGTAGCGGTTGACTCGCCATCGAGAAAAACATCGACTGTGCCATCTTGACCAATGGAGATGCTGGTGGTGTTTTGGGGAATGGTAATCTGCGGGGAGATCAAATAGCCCTCCGATGTAGTTAAACGCCCGTCGCCATCTTTTTTAAGAGCACCAGAACGGGTGTACGTTGTAGTTCCATCAGGCATTTCTACCTGAAAAAACCCACGCCCCTCTATAGCCACATCCAGTTCATTTTGAGTCTGCATCATATCGCCAACACTAAACACCTTCTGTACCGCAGCGGTACGGGAACCAAGCCCAATCTGAATACCTGTCGGTGAAACTGTATCTGCAGATGTAGAGCTTCCAGGGGTCTTGCTTACCTGATAGAGCAATTCCTGAAAGTCGGCGCGACTTTTTTTGAAACCACTGGTATTAACGTTCGCCAGGTTGTTAGCTATAACGTCGATATTGGTCTGCTGTGAATCCATCCCGGTTGCCGCTGTCCACAATGCCCTGATCATAATATTTCTCCTTTTTTTACCTATTTAAAACATATTCTGTAATTTCAACTATTCAGTTTTGGCACAAGGGGCAGTGCTCGACCTACTCTGACTTAATCTGTGAGTAAAACGACTACAATGAACCAAGCTCCGCTGCTTTTTGCTCAAGCGCATAGTAGTTTTTCATCGCTTTTTGATAACTCTCAAATTCGCGCATGCCGGTCATCATTACAGTGACCTCTTCCATTGACCTGACATTGGAGGCTTCCAGACGCCTTTGAAAAATCTGCGCACCGGAGCTTAATTTAACCCCCTGCTCGTTACCACTATATGCAAATTGTGAGTTACCCTGTTTTTCCAACAACTTAACGTCTGGATTAAATACCGCTATCTTGCCAGCTTCACCTTCAGGACCAAGGATAGAACCCCGCTCATCAATACTGATTGGTCCCTCCGGAATGGTTATGATCTTATTGTCAGCACTGAGCACTTTTTCACCGCTGCGTGTTATTAATGTACCATCGCTAGCGCGATCAAAATTACCCAAACGGGTATAAAGAATTTCCTCTCCGCGCTTGACCTTAAAAAATCCATCACCATTTATAGCCACATCGTAGTCATTTTCAGTTGTTTGCATCAACCCCTGGGTAAAATCAGTCCTGGTGTCAGGAATATATGTATAATTAATCCCCCTACTGCTGCCAGCCTGAGTAGCATCATCCAACACTGCGGCAAAATGGACACGATCCTTTTTATAACCTGCGGTATTAATGTTGCTTAGATTACCAGCAACAACCTCAATCGTTTGCTGTTTTGATAAGGCACCACTGAGGGCTGCATAAATCCCTGAACTCATAATAAAACTCCTTTGCTAACAGGTATTTCGACGGATTAGACCGAAACCTTTAGCGTGATACAAATTTTTATTGAGAGGATCGACAGATAGGCGAGATAGAACCCAGGCAGTAAACAGATTGGGCAAGGGGGAAAAAACGTTCCAGAACAATCAGGTTTAGTCGTTACGAACAGCAATACTGGCCAGGGTTACCAACTGTCTGACCTCTACTTCGGAGAGATTAAGCACTTCGGCGATCTGACCATCGGACATCCCCTGCTGAGCCAGAGAAGCTACATGACGATACTTGCTTGGCGCATTGCCATTACTAACTGGCGTTTGCAAACGGGTTTTGAGCTCGGCATGATCAATTTCAGGTGGAGCCGCCGCAACGGCAACAGGCGGGGCAATGGTGGAGTCCTCAATCTGGGTTATCCGCTGCAGTGCGTTGAGCAACTGACGTTCATTCTCTTCACGCCGTTGCCGTTCAAAAGAGATAAGGCGCTGTAGGCGCAATAAAATAAAAGATAAAAAAAGGACAAAAATGGATATAAAAAGTAGATCAACATGGCTGTTGTTGAGCAACAGTTCTGCCCAGCTGTTCAAGGTTGTATTCACCGAATCACCGTAAGCGAGAAATTTTTACTTTTAACTTCACCAAAGCCTGACTGTGCAGCTGGGATATCCGACCTTCAGTCAATTCCAACACCTCTGCTATCTCTTTCTGACTTAACTCTTCGTAATAGTACAGAGAAATAACCAGTCGTTCCTTCTCGGTCAGTTTTTCTAGTTGCCCTGCTATCTCCTGAGCAACTTCACTTTCTTCAATACGCAGATGAACACTGGGGCTGTCATCGGTAAGCATATCCATAAAATTACGCCCGCCATCCCACTCATCAAGAGTCTCATTTAGGCTGACACAGCCCAAATGACACACCTGATTAAGCATATGACGATAATCATCTATATTCATCCCCAGCTCTACGGCGACCTCCTGTTCATCAGGAGTTCTGCCCAAGCGATGCTCCATAGCCGAAATAGTTTTAGCAATCCGCCCCTGTTTTTCACGTAGCGAGCGGGAGAACCAATCCATTTTACGCATCTCGTCATAAATTGCTCCGCGAATACGCCGTTCGGCAAAGGTCTTAAACATTATCCCACGCGATGGATCAAAACGGGTAGCTGCATCCATTAAACCCATCATGGCAGCACTGGTCATATCATCCTTGGTTACAAAAGCCGGCACCTGTGCTCTCATCCTCTCAACAACCAAGCGCACCAATGGCATGTTAGCTTTCACCAGTTCATTGCTAT
Organism: Desulfobacteraceae bacterium 4572_35.1; assembly: GCA_002084705.1. Lineage (GTDB taxonomy): Bacteria > Desulfobacterota > Desulfuromonadia > Desulfuromonadales > Desulfuromonadaceae > Desulfuromonas. The sequence continues at coordinate 11,285 of NBLX01000071.1, read as the reverse complement.
CATTTCCGGTTGTAGTTGGTGGGCGATAACCGTAGGGATTACTCATAAATCAAGCACCATTTCCAAGAGATAACAATCTTTTCCAAAAAAACTGCAACGATCCTTTGGGCTGATTTTGCACCGTATCTGCTACCAAATTGGCAGCAAGTTTTGTAAAAGCCTGACTTACTTTATTCGCTGGATACATCTCAACCATAACTTTTTGCTGCCGCACCGATTCATACATTTTACGATCAAAGGGGATTCCTCCTAAAAAATCGATGGAGATATCCAGATAACGATTAGATACCATGGTCAGTTTACGATACACATCTAGCGCTTCATCACCATGGCGTACTGAATTTACAATAAGATTAAAGCGCTTTTCATGATATTGCGAGGACAACAGCTTCATCAAAGCATAGGCATCCGTGATGGCAGTTGGCTCTGGCGTTGTTACCACCAGTATATCCTGTGCTGCCTGATTAAAATAGGTGACATTTTCCGATATTCCCGCCTCAGTATCAATTAATACTACATCATAATCACCCGGAAGGTTCTCTAAATCGTCGAGAAAACGTATCTTGTGGCTGGCATCCAGATGGGTAAACTGCTGTACTCCAGAACCTGCGGGCAAGATTTTAATACCTTGTGGTCCATCAACCAATAAACCGAGATCGGCATCGATAATAAGCACTTTTTTACCCATTTTACCCAGAGATACCGCAATATTGGAAACAACTGCAGTTTTACCGACACCACCCTTCCCGCTGGTAACAGACAATACCCTCGCCGCCTTGTTGCTCCCCGCGTTCATTTTACTATTGTCACTTATACGGTCACTTATTGAGCGAAGTGTACCTGCTTGATCCGCATGTTCATTGGCTTCAGTCATGAAATAATCCTTCGTTATACTTAGCCATACCTAGCTGTGCTCCATAATCAGCGCACTCACCAACTCAGCACTTGCCTGAACCAGGTCTTCAGGAACCTTTTGTCCGTTAGCCAGATAGGATAGAGGGCAGTTATTGCGCAAATGAACATTCAACAGTACCCCTAAACAGTCACACTCATCTAATTTGGTCATTAACAAACTTTTTGGTCCAAGCGCAGCAAAACGACCATAAGTCTCGTACAGATCTCGCTCTCTGGTCGTAGCCGACAACACCAAGTGGCTTTCTATGGCACTGTCAACGGCAAGAAACTCATGCAGCTCATTCAGACTAACATCATCTTTTGGACTACGCCCTGCGGTATCGATGAGGATAAGATCTTTGTTACTGTGACGCTGCAACACCTCTTGCAACTGAGCAGGACGTGCCGCCTCGGACTCAACACCAAGTTTTGTCAACGCATCCAAAACAGGTTGATTTTGGCTAGTCTGCGTGTTGACACCACTGTTTATCGCTGAATAAACAATGGGCGGTGCTTTACTTTTACCCGCTTTTTCTATCTGCCGGGGTAAATCATTAACTAAAGTGGTAAGCATGCTGCGCAGTTCACCCATCTCACTGTGCAGGTCAAGGAGACTTTTACTGTCATAACTGCGCACCTCGCCAGATCCAGAGGCAACCCGCTGCCCCTCTTTGAGAATTCTTTCAAACTTTGCACCCCGAGTCGGCACAACTGGACTGATTCCGGCAGAATTGTAAATCTGTGGTGACTCATTATTTGGTCTTAGCGATTGGGGCGTGGCACCTGTTTCAGATTGCTGCCATAGCTCCTGATAACTGACATCATTATCTATTTTATCATCTCCCAATGGCGCAGTTTCTACCACAGAAGCTGCAGGAGCAGTTGCATCACTGGCTGCCGCGCTGGCGGGATCAATTGCAGCGGTAACCTCTAGCATCGGCTTACCAAACAATCCCATCCCCCCTTTACGCACTGTACGCGACGACAATATCAGCGCATCGGGACCAAGGGTTTCCTTGATCTGACGTAAAGCGGAGTCCATATTTTCCGATTCAAACACCCTAACTTGCATGTAACCTCACGGTATTTATCGAACGAACCTTCAGATGTGGAGCAATCTCATTGTGAGAAATTACTACCATCCAGCGCCAGATAGGCTCCACCTGTCTCCGTATGCTGCAACGAGCGCAGAAAAGACTCCTCAATTTCTCGATCCAAAGTCATCACTGGAAGAATGTCGTCATCCTGGGCATATTTACTGCTGATTTGTCTAGCTAGGGCACTGCGTACATGCTCAGTTAACATGTCTGCATCAGGAACACTAGGGGCATAATCAGCCATAGTTTCCAGGATCGTGCGCAAATCCCTTATTGAAACCTCTTCACGCAGCAGGTTTTGCAGCACCCGCATAATCAACCCCAAGTTTAACGGCTCAGGCACCAGATCATCCACCAGTTTTGGATAACTCTTTTTGAGGTTATCAAGCAAGTTCTGTACCTCTTGTCTACCAAGAAACTCATGCGAATAACGTTTTATGAGCTCACTGATATGAGTTGCCATAACCGTAGTACAATCAACGACCGTATAACCAGCAATCTGCGCACGCTCTTTTTTATCTTCAGAGATCCATATAGCGGGTAAACCGAAGGCCGGTTCTTCGGTGGCAACACCCTTTATTGTTTCGGTAGCAACACCAGAATTCATCGCCATAAAATGACCTGGCAACATCTCGGCGCTGGCAACCTTGACCCCTTTGAGCATAAAACGATATTCGTTGGGCTTGAGTTGCAAATTATCTTTTATATGCACCGGCGGCACAATGAACCCTGAATCGAGAGCAAACTGCTTGCGAATTGAACGGATGCGCCCCAGAAGCTCACCATCCTGACCAGCATCGACATAAGGGATCAGACCGTAACCAACTTCCAATTCCAGCAAGTCGACATTCAGCATGTCGTCGTAATTTTCCTCTGCTGCCGCTGCTGCCGCAAGCTCCTGCACCGGTTCCTGCTCTGCCCCCTCCTGCTTTTCCAACTGATCTTTTTGCATCCGATACGCTATGACAGCCAGCAACGCTGACAAGGTCACGAAGGGGATAAATGGCAAACCTGGAATCAAGGCAAATCCCAGCAAAATGGCTGAAACAACCCACACAGCTTGGGGATGAACACTGAACTGAGCTTTGAGATCGCTACCAAAGTCACCGGTACCAGTAGTTCTGGTTACCAATATACCAGCGGCTGTAGAGATAATCAGGGCGGGAATCTGACCGACCAAACCATCGCCGACTGTCAGTATAGTATAATTCTGCGCCGCCTCAACGGCTGGCATCCCCTTCTGTACTACACCGATAATAAAACCAGCACCAATATTAATAAGGGTGATAATTATTCCAGCTATGGCATCACCACGAACAAACTTACTGGCGCCATCCATCGCCCCGTAAAAATCTGCTTCATTGGCTATATCCAAACGGCGCTGCTTGGCTTCCTCATCGTTAATCAGGCCTGCATTCAAATCGGCATCTATTGCCATCTGCTTGCCGGGCATGGCATCGAGGGTAAAACGTGCGGCAACCTCAGCCACACGACCAGCACCTTTGGTGATAACCATGAAATTGATCAACACCAAAATAGCAAAGATCACGATGCCGACAACGTAGTTGCCGCCGACAACAAACTGACCGAAGGACATGATAACAGCTCCGGCAGCGCTGGGACCCTCCTCGCCGTGCAACAAAATAAGACGTGTTGAAGCCACATTCAATGACAGACGAAACAGGGTAGAGGACAACAATACTGCCGGGAAAACAGCAAATTCCATCGATTTGGCGGTATATAAACTGATGATAAGGATGAGCAAGGCTATGGTTATATTCAAGGACAGGAAGATGTCGAGCATTATCGGCGGCACCGGCAAAATCATCAACAGCAACACCATTACCAGCCCCAGCGACACCACAATGTCGCTGCGAAACAGCATCTTGAACCATCTATTTTCAGTAACTGCTTCGAACATATTTTACCGTCGTTTTTTCAAGCTATAAACATAGGCGAGAATCTCGGCAACCGCCTTAAACATCTGCTCCGGCACAACAGCGCCAATATCTACTTTATACAGGGCACGTGCCACAACAACATTTTCTACCAATGGTACATCGTGCTCCCGCGCCAGTTCCCTTATTTTCATAGCTAAATGATCAGCCCCTTTAGCGACAACCACAGGAGCATCCATTTTCCCCATCTCGTAGCGAATAGCAATTGACAGGTGAGTCGGGTTGGTGATAATCACATCCGCCTTGGGCACCTCCGCCATCATCCGATTGCGCGCCATCTCCTGCTGTAACGCCCGCACCCGCGCTTTTAATTGCGGGTCACCTTCACTCTCCTTAAACTCCTCTTTCTGCTCCTGCTTGGTCATCTTCATCTTCTCTTCCATCTCCCAACGGACAAACATAAAGTCAATCAAAGCCAACAGCAGCATAACTCCGCAACTTTTAAAAAGGACAGCAAGGGCAACACGTCCAACATAGTGAAGAGTTTCGATGATATCCATATCCACCAAATACAGAGCAGCATCGAACTCATTAAGCACTGTTTTATAGGCAACAAAACCCACCAAAATCACTTTTGCCAGCGATTTCACCAACTCTACCAGTGAACGCTTGGAGATAAAACGCGCCGCACCTTTTATTGGATCAAGCTTGGACAAATCTGGCAATAACGGTTGTGTAGTAAACAACCACCCAATTTGTAAATAGCTGGCTAAAAAACCAACTAGCAATACCATCAAAAACAGCGGAGCTAACAACAAAGCACCGTTTTTAAGGGAAAAACCTAGCATTTGAATAACCGATTGCGGGGTAACGGCATAATTGCCAGCCAACTCCCACACATAGCGACTCATCCAACTGAGCTTACTCCAAAATTGAGCACCATAAAAATACCACAGCATTATTGATACAGATAATAACGCAGCGGTATTCACCTCTTTGCTCTGAGCCACCTGTCCTTTTTTGCGAAAATCATCGCGCCGTTTACTGGTGGCCTGTTCAGTCCGTTCTTGACCTGATTCTTCGGCCATCTACCCCCCTTTAAGGGCTTGCAGGATATAATTAAATCGCTGTGGCAACGCTGAAAACTCCCTACTTAACAGCCCGGCAACTATATCCATAATCAAACCAATAATAATAAAGGCCATGCCGATATTTATAGGAAATGACAGCATAAACACATTAAGTTGCGGAAACACCCGCGACAACACTCCCAGCACCAAGCCGGAGAGGAGCAACACTGCCAAGATCGGTGCGCTAAAACGGACGGCCAATTCAAACATATTGCCCGTGAGTTCCATGATAAAAGGGATAGCTTGTCCAGATAAATCGAGTAGCCCAGGTGGCAGCAGCTGGTATGAATCAACCATCACGCGGATAAAGACATGATGCACATCCAGTGCCAGAAAGATCAGAATAGCAAAAACATTTTGAAATTGAGAGACCAGAGAGACCTGACGTTGATTTTGAGGATCGTAAACATTGGCTGCGGCAAAACCCATCTGATAACCAACGATGGTTCCACCAAACTCAACAGCAGTGAAGATAATCCGCGCTATAAACCCAAGCATTATCCCCAACAGCGCTTCATTGGCTACCGTTATGCCCAGAGCCAGCGGTCGGAAGTCTTGTTGGGGCAAAGAGGATTCTACTGCCGGAAAAATAAGCGCTGTCATAAACAGTGCTAAAATGGTTTTTGCCCGAGCGGGCACTTGACCACTACCAAAAATAGGCATACTGCCAAATATTCCCGCTACCCGAGCTAGGCAGATCAATGCCAGCTGGATTTTATCAACAGGAACAAGTGTCAGTTCCACTACTTACTAACCTCCAATCAGAGAGATACCCTGAAAAACATTGTGTGTAAAAGCTAGCATGATCCGTATTATCCACGGCGCGAACAAAATTAGAGCAACAAGAACAGCGACAATCTTGGGGATAAAAGTCATGGTCTGCTCATTAATTTGAGTTGCCGCCTGAAAAATACTCACCAGCAAACCAACAACCAGCCCGGAAAGAAGCATTGGTGACGATATCAGCAGAACAGTTTTTACCGCATTACGCCCGAGATCAATAACAAATTCAGGTGTCATAACCAACCTTTCCCGTCACGATTCTGTTAACTTCAGGAAAAACTTTTCACTAGAGCACCAACCACCAGCCCCCAGCCATCGACCAATACAAACAACAACAGTTTAAAGGGCAATGAAATTATCGGTGGAGGTAGCATCATCATCCCCATAGACATAAGCACCGATGCAACAATCATATCGATAACCAGGAAGGGGATATAAATCATGAATCCCATTTGAAAGGCGCGATTAAGCTCCGATAACATAAATGCCGGAATCAACGTTGTGGTAGCAATATTTTTTTGTTCTTCAGGTTGCTGTTCACCTGAGATATCAACTAACAGCGCCAAATCAACTTCACGCGTTTGGGCAAACATAAAATCGCGCACGGGCTCTACAGCCAGATCCAAAGCCTGAGTTTGATCAATCTTTCCAGACAGATATGGTTGTACCGCCTGTTCATTTACTACATTGTAGACCGGAGCCATGATAAAAAAAGTTAAAAACAACGAGAGCCCAACAATCACCTGATTAGGTGGCATCTGCTGTGTTCCCATGGCTTGGCGCACAAACGATAATACAACAACAACGCGGACAAAGGCGGTTGTCATCAGCAAAATCGCGGGAGCAACCGAGAGAACAGTAAGCACCAGAAGTATTTGTATAGCCGTTGACACTTCGCCGGTAGTAGTGGCGTTTTTTACCCCCATGGAGATAGTGGGTATATCTATTGCCAGTACCGGAATAGCCGATAACAGCCATAAAAACGCAATCAGCAGACCATTTGAAATAATTTTCATCGACTATCCTGATCTTGCCGAAGGGCTAAGCTCTGATCTAATACAGCACCAAAACCCACAACCGAACCATCATCATTGGCACCTGAGTCACTAGAACAAAGAGAATTATTATCCAATGGCCACTGAGCCAACGTCTCTAAACGACTCGAAGTACCCGACAAAAGTAATTTTGAGCCATTGACTTCTATAAGATATAAAACCCTTTTAGGGGCAAGATAGCGTACTTCAACAAGCTTGATGGCGCTATCCTTACCGCCACGCATCCAAGTACCACTTTTTTTCAGCCCAGCATATACAAACAGCATCAAACCAAGCACCACAGCCAAAGCTGCCATCACCTTCAAACTCATGGGTAGTAATTCGGTGTCGGCACTATCAAGGGCAAAAGCTAGATTAGGTGACATTGCCACAACGAGCACAACAACCGCAGCCACCCAGGAAAAATCGCGGGCAACAGCAGCTACACTGTCAATATGGCGCTGGTGACAAAAACTCATCACAACCTCAAGCCAAGTTCTCTATACGTTCTGCAGGACTAACCACATCTGTCAATCTCAGCCCCAACTTCTGGTCAACCAGCACCACTTCACCACGGGCTATCAAGCGGGAATTCACATAGACATCAAGGGGTTCACTGCCACTCTTGCCCAACTCAATCACATAGCCCTCATCCATCTGCAGAAGATCACGCACCAACACCTTGGTACGACCTACCTCTACAGACACATCTAAAGGGATGTCCAACAACAGTTCCAGATTTTTCAACCCTTCCTGCAATTCGTCGATAGCGTCACCTTGTTGCACCGTGGATGCTGAAACCTCAGTTTCAGTTTCTTCCATAACCCGTTATCTCCTTTGATTTAAACGCCCCACAATACGCAGGGCTTTGTTGCCGTCACGCAAACCAACCATTCCAGTAAACTTGGGGGAGCCCTCCACTAGTAAACGAACCGCACTATCCGGCTGACATTCAAGGGGCAAAATATCTCCAACCCGCAAATCTATGATATCGCGCACGTTCAATTCGATATGAGCCAACTGAGCCTGAACAACAACCTCCATCTGCTCAATTTCCCGGGTAAAGAATCCCACCCATTGCCCTGCCGGTGCAGCAGCACCCAGTTCGCTTTTTAATTTCTCCCGAATGGGTTCAAGAGATTGATAAGGAATCGCCAGACGAATTGTGCCGGAAGTTACACCTATCTTGACAGTAAACGACGCCACCATCATCTCGGTGTCGTTTGGCACAATGGTAACCAGGCGAGGATTGCCCTCTACACGCATTAAATCCGCCGCCAATGGTTCAACATTTACAAAGGCTTTGTTCAGATCATTACAGTTTTCGCCGATTACACTTTTAAGAATATTGATCTCAATAGCCGACATCTTACGTTCTGGCGCTACAACCTCCTGCTCACTGGCTGTACCACCCAACATAATTTCAACTTGAGCAAATGCAATTTTGGGATCGATAATAAATAATCCGTTTTTTTTCAACGGATCTAAACTAATTATTCCGTATAAATGATTCTGGCTGCACTCGTTGATCAGCGCGCCATATTCCATTGAACCGATAGTTTCCCTTACTACCGTTACCGCACACTGCAACCTGCTGGAAAGAGAAAAAGACATGTTGCGCCCAAAGGCATCGAGTAAAAGGTCAAAATTAACCAAACGAACGCCAGACTGTGCCTTGTTTTGCACCAGACTGAAGCCTGAAACTACGTGTTGCTCCTCACTATAGGTATCCTCTGGCTCTAACTCTGTAGCTAAAGAGCCATCTTTTACCGCCGACAGAAGCTCAGCTATCTCATCTTTGGAGAGTAATCGCTCCAACCTGCCCCCTACTGCACCACAAATTCGGTAAAATAAATTGCCTTAACTTTACCCTTTTGCAGTAATTTATTTAATCGTACCAGTATTTCCGCACGCAGCTGCAATTTCCCTTGCAAATCACTAAGCTCGGAAAAAGTCTTACTGCCGACCAACAACAGAATAGAGTCGCGTATCTGCGCCATACGCTGGTTAACTTCCGCCACAGTTTCTTCATCTTCTAGTTCCAAAGTTATTGAAGCTTTAAGATAACGAGTTTCTTTTTTATCAAGGATATTCATTATAAAATCCTTGATATCAACCATTGGCCCTACACCTTCAGGCTTCTCCGTCTCCTCGACAGCGACATCAGCTGTTGCGTTCTGCGCTGAGCGTGCCCCAAGAAGGTAAGCAGCAACACCTACCGCCACCAGCAGAACCACAACTCCAACGGCAACAAACAACATCGTTTTACTTTTTCCACCCTGAGACTCTGTATTTTCCTCTTCGGCCATCAGCTTTTCGCTCCCAACTAATTTATAACAATAAATAAAGTATATAACTTGTTAAAATGGCAACTGCTCGTTGGCATCTATCAAATAAGGTAAGTCCTCGCGATAATTACCCAAGCTTTCTAAAACAAATTCTACCCGCCGGTTTTTGGCGCGATTCTCCGCAGTGTCATTAGGCACCAAGGGATGTTCCGCACCATAACCAACCGCTGACATTCGATCCAGTGGAAACAAATCGGATTGTTGAAAGAATTTCAATACAGCAACTGAACGCGCTACCGACAAATCCCAGTTACTCATATCCTTGCTGGTAAAAGGGAGATCATCTGTGTGTCCTTCAATCCGCAACTGAAGCGGCAAAGGTTCTACCAGAGAAGCAACCTTGGCCAACACTGGCAAAGCCGCTGGCTTCAATTTAGAGGTTCCAGGAGAGAACAGGACAGACTCGTTTATACGCAGAATCACAGCACCGCGGTCTTTAACAAGTTTTATTGATGGATCAAGGCGCAGCCGATTCATCTGAACCATTATCCGCGAGTACAGCCGCTGTACCAAATCGTCATGAGCTGGGGTCAGTTCAACCAATGATGGTGGAGATATCTCCCTTTCATCCTTACCACCAAACACCCCGAAAGCACCACGCAACGACCCCGCTGCAGCGCTGAATTTTACTTGATCCATGTTGGCCATTGACAACAGTAAAACGAAGAAAGTCAGCAACAGCGTAACTAAATCGCTATACGTGACCATCCACGCCGGAGCACCACCGGCCTCTTCTCCTTTTTTTTCTTTCTTCGCCACCACATCTCCACAGAAGACACAACTGCACTAAACTATTTATTAAAGTTACTTTCTCGCAGCGCCGGCGCCACAAACGCATGTAAGCGCTGTTCCATAACCCGTGGATTTTCACCAGCAAGAATTGAGTTCAGGGTCATCCATTGTTTGCAACATCTGAACCAAACCAATCAAAGTGCCAACCATCCCCATCGCTGGAGCATATGCCGCCATAGTAATAAAAATATTCGCCCCACTATCGTGGCGCTCAGCCACATATTCAATCTCACGCTCCATCATCTCTCGCAAAGCTTCAGGTTCTTGACCGTCTACAGCCATTTGTAACCCTTTGAGAAAAAAAGGATCTTCCACTTTGGACATAACCGACTGCAAAGATAAAATCCCCTCTTTACGCGCCTTGCCGGAGAACTCAATTAACTGAGCAATAATTTCACCCGGAGCCTGTTCTTTGGCAAAAAGGGTTTTTTTTGCTACCGCCATGGCGCGAACTATTTCACCAAAAGGATAATTTATAAGACATGCTCCGATGGTTCCGCCACCAACAATCATCAACGACGGTGGATCAACAAACAGTAAAATTGAACCACCATTCATCATGGCGGCCAAAACCAAACCAAAGGCAACCACAGCTCCAAGTATTGTTGATATATCCATATATAACCTTCAAATCATTAAAACAAAAACAACAGGCTGTCTGCATGCTCTAATTTGTTATTCTACACAGTTATGTCCTACGTGGGAACCGCAAAAATTGTTGCAAAAACATGATTTTGCAGCAGCCTTTAAATAAAAAGCACCGAAAAGATGATCATCATCCCCCTTCGGCGCTTTAAGATTTAAATATACACGGTACGGTTAAACAAAAAAGCACCTAACGCTTCAAGTTAATCAACTCCCCCAACAGCTCATCCGTAGTAGTTATAATTTTCGAATTTGCCTGAAAACCACGCTGGGTAGTGATCATTTTGACAAATTCGGCGGCTAGATCAACATTTGACATCTCAAGGGAATTGGTAAAAATTTGACCAACACCAGACCCAACGGTGCCAACAATCGCCGTACCCGATTGATCAGTTTCACCATACATATTGTTACCAACCTTTGATAGCCCGAGAGGATTTGAGAACTTTGCCAAGGCAATTTTCGCCAATTTACGCGGCTCGCCGTTAGAGTAATTACCGAGAATATTGCCATCGTTATCTACCGTCAAGCTAACCAAGGTGCCGGTAGAATATCCATCTTGGGACTGAGAAATCACATCCGATTCGCTGGAATACTGGGTTGCACCAAAAGTGATTGCTAACTGCTGCGTCGGTTCTGCCTCATTAACCCAGTCGAGCATGCC
>NBLX01000070.1 GCA_002084705.1 Desulfobacteraceae bacterium 4572_35.1 | reverse complement strand
CCGGCATTAAAACCGAACATACACATGATACTTGGTACCACACCGCTGATATTGCGCAATGCGGTAAAAGCTTCGGCATAACCGTCAAGACCACCGACACCGGCGGGCACAAAAGCACCTGCCGAGTCATTCATGCCGATTACGGGAATCCCCTTTTCGCCGGCCATATTAAACAGTTTTGCCAGTTTACTACCGTTGGTTGCATCGATAGAACCGGCACGCACGGTAAAATCGTGACCATAAAGGGCAACATCGCGACCATTAACGTTCAGAATACCGGTCACCAGGGACGCACCATCAAGGTTTTTACCCCAGTTCTGAAACAGGATATTAGGCTCGTCCTTAGTTAAAACCTTAATACGCTCCCAAACAGTCATCCGATTTTTAAAATGCTGCTTCTCTATCTGAGCAACCGCAACTGACTTGACAGGCCGTTCTATCAAGTCATGCCCCTCCTTCATTACCTCCTCGTAGGCACCTGTTTGTCCTGCGATTTCACCTGGAATGGTAAACTCGACGTTCTTTTTGGGTGCCAGAGGATTATTCAATGAAGGTTTACATACTTTGTTTGACATTTTCTTCATCCCCTTATTGATTAAAATGTTTTCCACCAGACTGCGCCCGATCGCTATCAAGTGGTCAAACCAAATCCAATTAATTAAATCAACATATCTTCCATGCCACAGCCATTGATCAAAAGCTTACACTTTCACCAACAGCTACGATCAAAAGTAGCGTAATTAACGGGTAACAATGGCCAGCAACTGAACTTCATTGCCATCGCGTGACAACATGCGGTGTCGCATTGACGAATCGAAATATATTGCATCGCCAGCGTCCAGATCTATCCGTTCATCGTTGAGAAGCATCTCAGCTTTTCCTGATAGAATCAGTAGAAACTCTTCCCCATCGTGGCTGTACATGGTTTCATCATCGCTGCGCTCAGCAACCGTGACCACAAACGGTTCCATTTTCTTGTTCAGATTGTGTACCGAAAGCGCTTCGTAGGTATAACCATGCCCCTTACCATCCTTTGAAATAACTCGGCTCACCACTCGCCGGTCATCAACACGCACAACTTCATAACAGCGCGCATCTTCTTCCTCTTCAAAGAAATGGCTGATTTTTACATCAAAAAAACGGGCTAATTTTGACAAAGTGGCAATAGGTGGGGAAACATTGTTGTTTTCAATTTGTGAAATAAGCGCCGGCGAAAAACCTGTCTCCGTAGCAACAGCTTGTAATGTAAGTTTTCGCGCCTTGCGCAATTCCTTTATTTTTGCCCCAATATTGTATTCTACCAAAGCCAACTCCCAAAATAGAAAACGGTTTTATTCCAATGCCTGATATAATGTAATTGATAAAAATTGTCAATGTAATTGTTTTACCAGCAATAAAAAGCCCTGCTGAGAATTTACCCTGGATAAATACTAGCAACAAAATATTGATTGAATATATCGCGCACTTTCAGTTAGTTACAGAACTCACGAACACCCTAAACCGCACAATAATACAGATAGCGCAAAACAAACACCGGCAACAGCACCTTTAGCTGCCCACGCACCAGACACGCTAACAAACTATGCCAGCAACCAATCTGATATATTTATCCAACTATAGATAAATATTACAACAGCAACAAAAAGCGGTAAAAAACAACGTGTTATCAACCTTGACAATAAGATGCTGCCACTGATATATTTCACCGCGCTAAAACTTTTTAGCAAATTTAAAAAAGCATTCTATTTACATGAAAACAAACTATTCTTTATCAACAAGCTAATTTATTAAAAAGACTTTTGAAACTAATTTCCACACTGTCCCTTATTTGAATGAATACTTACTTGAAAGGAACACCCATGGATAACAAAGCAACCATGGCCGATTGGGAAGCAAAGGCCAAAAAAGAGAAAAAAACTGACGACTTATCCAGCTTTAAATGGGATACACCAGAGGGCATCAGTGTTAAACCACTATATACTGCCGCTGACCTTGACGGGCTGGAGCATCTCAACACCCTGCCCGGCCTGCCTCCGTTTCTGCGCGGTCCGGTAGCTACAATGTACGCGGGGCGTCCATGGACGGTGCGTCAATATGCTGGTTTTTCCACCGCTGAGGAATCCAACGCTTTTTACAAACGTAACCTTGCCGCGGGGCAGCAAGGATTATCGGTAGCCTTTGACCTAGCTACCCACCGCGGCTACGATTCAGATCATCCCCGCGTTGTTGGCGATGTCGGCAAAGCCGGTGTTGCTATCGACTCCATAGAGGATATGAAAATTTTATTCGGCGATATTCCGTTGGACAAGGTCTCGGTCTCCATGACCATGAACGGAGCAGTCCTGCCGATTCTAGCCATGTATATTGCTGCGGCAGCTGAATCTGGAGTAAGTCAGGAGAAACTGGCTGGCACCATTCAGAATGACATTCTCAAAGAGTTTATGGTGCGCAACACTTACATCTATCCACCAGAACCATCGATGCGCATCATCTCCGACATTATCGACTACACCAGCGAGTTTATGCCTAAATTCAACTCCATCTCCATCTCCGGTTACCACATTCAGGAGGCGGGAGCCAACAATGCCCTCGAATTGGCGTTCACACTGGCAGACGGTCTGGAGTATGTAAAGGCAGCTATCGCCAAAGGTTTAGATATCGATGCCTTCGCACCAAGGCTGTCGTTCTTCTTCGCTATTGGCATGAACTTCTTCATGGAAGCATCCAAACTTCGTGCCGCACGTTTCCTGTGGGCCGAGTTGATGGATCAGTTCAATCCGCAAAACCCGAAGTCCAAAGCACTACGTACCCACTGCCAAACTTCCGGCTGGAGTTTAACTGAGCAAGATCCATACAATAATGTAATTCGCACCACCATCGAAGCACTGGCAGCGGTTCTCGGTGGCACCCAATCTCTACACACCAATGCTTTAGATGAAGCGATTGCCCTGCCCACGGATCACTCTGCACGCATCGCCCGCAACACTCAGCTAGTAATTCAGGAGGAAACTGGCATCACCAACGTTGTTGACCCCCTCGCTGGCTCCTACTATGTAGAATCGATGACGGCAGAACTCATCAAGGAAGCGCGCACTATTCTGCAAGAGATCGAAGAGCTCGGCGGCATGACCAAGGCAATTGAATCGGGGATGCCGAAGCTACGCATTGAAGAGTCTGCGGCGAAAAAGCAGGCGTCCATTGACAGCGGACGTGATGTCATCGTCGGCGTTAATAAATATAAACTTGCCGAAGAAGATCCCATTGATGTTCTCGACATTGACAACACCGCAGTACGCGAATCTCAAATCAAACGGCTAGAAAAGATGCGCGCAGAACGCGATGAAGCAACATGTCGGGCAGCCCTTGACGCCATCACCAAAGCCAGCGAAAATAATGACGGTAACCTCCTCGGGCTGTGCGTGAAGGCGGCAAGTCTACGTGCCTCAGTAGGTGAAATATCTGACGCCATGGAGAAAATCTTTGGTCGCCATAAAGCGGAAATTAAACTGGTATCAGGAGCATACGCATCGGTGTGTGAACAAGATAAAGAATTTACCGAAGTCAAAAAACAGATAGCGGATTTTGCCAACAAAGAGGGGCGACGTCCTCGCATCCTCATCGCCAAAATGGGGCAGGATGGACACGACCGTGGTGCAAAAGTGGTAGCCAGCGCTTACGCCGATGTAGGTTTCGACGTTGACGTAGGACCACTATTCCAAACACCGGAGGAAGCAGCCAAGATGGCGGTAGAAAACGACGTTCACGTGGTGGGGGTCTCCAGCCTCGCTGCCGGTCATAAAACTCTGGTACCTCAATTGGTTGCCGAATTAAAAAAACTTGGCGCCGAGGATATCGCCGTGGTTTGCGGCGGCGTTATTCCACGCCAGGACTACGATGAACTGTACGCTTCCGGTGCAGCGCGCATCTTCGGTCCCGGCACCCCCATCACCAAATCTGCTCGTGATACCCTAGCGGCCATCGTAGAAAAAAAACAGTAAGTTATATTTTATCAGTCGGGGCACAACGTACCGTGCCCCGACACCTAACTATCCACTAAGTGTTCAACCGCACCTATTCACCACAAATAAGAGTCCTGCATGAATCTGCAACAGTTAGCAACCGGCATAAGAAACGGGCAACTACGTGCCCTGGCTAAAGGGATCACCCTTATAGAAAGCCGCCATCCCGAGCACATTCAACAAGCTTCAACCTTACTTGAAACCATACTTGATGCCACTGGCAACAGCTTACGCATCGGTATTTCTGGCGTTCCCGGAGCAGGCAAAAGTACATTTATCGAAGCCTTTGGACTGCACCTAACCGCGCAGGGGCATAAAGTCGCCGTGCTGGCTGTAGACCCGTCTTCCCAACTATCTGGCGGTAGTATCCTTGGCGACAAGACCCGCATGGAAGATCTTGCCCGCGACCAGAACGCCTTTATCCGACCATCCCCCGCCGGCGATTCCCTCGGCGGTGTCGCCCGCAAAACACGGGAGACTATGCTGCTATGCGAAGCCGCTGGTTACAATGTGATAATTGTTGAAACCGTCGGTGTAGGGCAATCTGAGATCACAGTTGCGTCCATGGTTGACTTCTTCCTGTTGTTACAACTTTCTGGTGCCGGAGATGAATTGCAGGGGATCAAAAAAGGGGTAATGGAGATCGCCGATGCCATTGTAATAAACAAAGCGGATGGCGACAATGTTACCCGTGCCAACCTGGCAAAACAGCAATACAGCAACGCCCTGCACATCCTGCGCCCCCGCAGCCTCAACTGGATAGTACCAGTTCACACCTGCAGCGCCCTGCACAACGAAGGAATTGATACCATTTGGCAAATGCTACAGGAATATCAGAGCACCATGAAAGAACATAAAGAATTTGACGAAAAACGGCGTCAACAAGCACGTGAATGGATGTGGGCGTTACTACAAAACGATCTGCATGACATGTTCGTTCACGACAAAAATGTTCAACCCTTGTTGCCACAGATAGAGCAAGCAGTACTGGATGGAGCTACAACACCAAGCGCCGCCTGCCGCCGTCTGCTTGACCGCTTTCGTCGCCATTGACCCCCACCTATTGCGTTAGCCTTTATTCAGTTATAGCGGGATCAACAACACCTCGGTAAGTGAACAATCGCCAAAACGGTTTATACTTAAAACTCATCAACCTTTTATGCGGGAGTCAACGATGAATGGTTATGTGCTGGCAATAGATCTGGGGACAACGGGCATCACGGTTCTGATATTTAACCATGATGGTGAATTATGCAGCCGCAGTTACAGCGAATTTCACCAATACTATCCCCAAACAGGCTGGGTAGAACACGACGCCGAAGAGATATGGCAAGTGGCATTATCTGGAATCCGGCAAGCGCTAAAGCAAAAACAGATCACTCCGGCACAAATTCGCTGCATGGGCATCACCAATCAACGGGAAACAGCAGTATTATGGCAACGCAGCAACAGCAAGAGCATCAGCCCAGCCATCGTTTGGCAGGATCGTCGCACCTCCAATCTGTGTCAGCAACTCAAACAGGAAGGTCTGGAGCCTGAGTGGCAACAAAAAACCGGGCTACGGATTGATCCTTATTTTTCAGCAACAAAAATCCACTGGCTGCTGCAACAAAACTCCGAATGGCAACGTCAGGCTGAGAACGGCGAGCTGGCCTTTGGCACCATCGATACTTGGATGATCTGGAAATTAAGCGGTGGCACCTGCCATGCGACAGACTACTCCAACGCCTCGCGCACTCTGTTGTACAATATCCACCAACTGGATTGGGATGATGAAATTTTGCGCCGTCTGCAAATCCCGCGCGCCATTCTGCCCGCGGTAAAGCCCTCCTCCGGCTTCTTTGCCGAAACCGACCCCCAGCTATTCTCCGGGCAGCGTATACCCATCTGCGGGGTCGCCGGCGATCAGCAGGCCGCCCTTTTCGGTCAGGGCTGCCACACCAAGGGGATGGCAAAAAACACCTATGGCACCGGCTCATTTCTGTTGATGCACAGCGGCCAACAAGCCACCATAAGCAAAAATAAATTACTCACCACCATCGCCTGGCGCATCGGCAACGAGCCGGTAGAATATGCCCTTGAAGGTTCCATTTTTGTCACTGGCGCCGCCATCCAATGGCTACGCGACGGCTTGGGAATAATAAAACAGGCCGCCGAAACTGATGCTCTGGCCAGCAGTCTCAATAGCAACGATGATGTCTACTTTGTCCCGGCACTGACCGGTCTAGGAGCCCCCCATTGGGATCCATACGCACGCGGTGTCATTATCGGTCTCACTAGGGGCAGCACGCGTCAGCATCTGGTGCGGGCGGCGCTAGAAGGGATCGCCTACCAGGTTTGCGATGTCGTTAAAACCATGCAGCGTGAAGCCGCGATCGACCTGCAGGAGATACGCGCAGACGGCGGCATGGTCGTCAACAATTTTCTCATGCAGTTTCAAGCAGACATCCTTGGCGTTCCACTGAAGCTCCCCAGCATTACAGAAACCACCGCACTGGGCGCAGCATATCTGGCCGGTTTGGGTTGCGGTTTCTGGAACAACCGCGCAGATCTCGCCGCCTTATGGCAATTGGCACGACGCTACCGCCCTGAGATGGAGAGGGAGCAGGCTCAAAGGTTATATGCACGTTGGCAGCAGGCCGTTGCCCTGTCACGCGGCTGGGCGCAACAGGATTCCTGAGCTGACAACCATTTGTGGGAGCGGCCTCCTAGTATGTGAGAGCGATCTCCTGATGTGGGAGTGGTCTCCTGACCACGATTATCATTTTCTGCGGGGAAGCAAAGCTACAGCCTAATGCTGATAGTCGCTCTTGGTCTTTTCCACCTGTTCAGCATAATGAGCCAACACCGCCCGCCGTGACAACATGTACAACACCACATCCGTCTGCAGAGGATCGACAACGGGAATCTCTTCCAAGTTACGGGCGATGGTTTTTTTCATTACCTCAGTTAGGCGGTCGGCAGGAGTGGCAAAAATTACATTTCTGGTCGCAATATCTTCGGCCACCACTAGCCCCGGGGGTATCTCCTCGTTGAGGATACGCCGGATATCATTGAGAGAGAAAATCCCCACCATTTTATTAGTGGAATCAACGACGGGGAAGTAGGCGCTTTTGGCGGATGAAATTTTAGCTAGCACCTGTGGTAGCGTCATTTTGTCCGGAATGAGCGTAGGTTTGCGTCCTTTGGGTTCTAACTCGGCAACGGTGATCCCCTCCAGGATGTCGATGACGAAATCACCAAAGTGGGCGGGAGAATCGATGCGCCCCTGTACTTGTTTTTCGTAAATACTGTTGTGGCGCATGGCGATCATGGCGACAACACATACCAACATTAGCGGAGCGAGCAAGCCGTAATTTCCGGTTAGCTCACTGACCATAATCAATGTGGCTATCGGCGCGTTGGCGACCCCAGCGAAAAATCCCGCCATACCAATTAGAACATAGGCTTGCGGATTGTACGTCATGTTGGGCAAAAGCACCTGTGCTGCCGCACCAAACGCACCACCCAGCATGGCGCCAATAACCAAGCTGGGGGCAAACACCCCGCCTGAGCCACCGGATGAGATGGTTAAGCTGGTGGCCAGAATTTTAGCCAAGGCGATCACTAACATCACCCATATAGCCATATGGCCGTACAGTGCCGACTGCACCCAACCGTAACCTGAACCCAGCACCTGCGGCACCGCCAGCGCTAATAGGCCAAGGAGTAATCCGCCCAACGCCGGTTTTAACCAATTGGGGATAGCCAGCCGTTTAAACGCGTTGCGCAGCCCGTAAAAAACTTTGACATAGCCAACACCGAGCAACGCACATACCACCCCCAGAATTAAAACAGGGAACAACTCGCTGGGGTGTTCAAAACGAAAATGGGGTGTTGCTAAAAGCGGTTCCCAGCCACTTACTGCACCAAACAATGAATAGGCAATAATTGAAGAGATAATACAAGGGATCATTCCCTCATGCTCAAATTCGGGATCACGGTAGAGTGCTTCGACGGCAAATAGCGCACCACCGAGGGGGGAACGAAAGGTCGCACCAATACCACCAGCTATACCGGCCAACAATAGAATCCGGCGGTCGGCAATGCTCAAACCAACCTTCGCGACCAGCCGAACCACCCGTGCCAATGGTGGCAACGGAAGCAATGCTTTTAATAATGGGTACACGAGTGCGAATCAAACCGCTGCGCTGATGAAATGCTTCGATGGCACCATCAGTTCCATGCCCCTCTGCTTCGGGGGCATAGGTATATACCAGCCAGCCACTAATTAACCCGCCAAGCATTGGTAGCAAGTAGAGATACCAGCGAGTATGCATGTGCAGTGCATCAACATAGGGTGCTGCTGTGGCAACAACCGCTCCCGCTACCGGCGGCCGATAGTGCCCCATATTATGCAGGACTAAATGATCAACCGCGTTAGTGGTATAATAGAAAGCAAGCGCTCCCGCCCCAGAAACAATCCCCACCAAGGCTGATAAAATCAACAGGCGAAAACCGGAACCTCCCAACCGTTTTTTCATGAGTTTTAATGGTGCGACAATTGCCATTAAAGACCCCCCTGAGGACACATATGGCTAACCTTCCTGCATTAAAACAGGTAAACCATCTCAACAACAAGGATTAAGTCAAAAATATCACAATCAATTTGGCGAAATGTGGTGCCAGACCCTTATCAACAAAAAAATACGCCAACCTACAGCATATTATCGAGCAACTGCATAGCTAAAAGTGATATAAGAAAGGTTGCCCATTTCACTCATGAGCGTTAAAAAGGTATTCAATAATTTCATAACAAGGTTGTCAGGCTAAAATTTTATACTAGGAAGGGGAAACAGGATGGAAAAGACTGATATTCTGGTAATTGGTGGCAGTGCGGCTGGAATCGTTGCGGCAACAACCAGCAAAGCATTTCATAAGAATAAAAAAGTCATACTGGTACGCAAAGAGGAGAAGGTGTTGGTACCGTGCGGCATTCCGTACATTTTCGGCTCTTTAGACAGTAGTGACCAGAACGTGATCCCCGATGCGGCGTTAAGCAACGCCGGAGTTGAACTAAAAATCAATGAAGCTGTTTCTCTGGATAAGGACAAGAAAATATGTCGCTTTGCCGACGGCGAGGAAATAGCATTTGAAAAGGCTGTAATCGCCACGGGCTCGGTACCGGCAGTACATGCTTGGCTCGTTGGCGCTGATCTGGGTAATGTTTTTACCGTTGCCAAAGACAAAAACTATCTAGACCAGTTCAGCAAAAAACTTGCAGATTTCAAAAAGATTGTAGTTCTCGGTGGCGGTTTTATCGGCATAGAGGTAGCTGATGAGCTCAACAAGATCGGTAAAGATGTCACCATTGTTGAAATGCTTCCCCATGTACTCAGTCTCGCTTTTGACCCAGAGCTGGCCTGCGAGGCGCAAGAGCTTCTTAAAGCACGAGGTATTTGTGTAAGGAGCAACAGCAAAGTAAAAGAGCTAAGCGGAGCCAAACAGGTGGAAAAAGTCGTACTGAGTGACGGTGAAACCATTGATGCCGATGCCGTAATTCTGGCGACTGGCTACAAACCCTGTGTCTCTCTAGCCGCAGAGGCCGGTTTGCAAATCAATAAAATGGGGTTCATCGAAGTAAACGAATACATGCACACCTCCCATAAAGATATTTTTGCCGTCGGCGACTGTGCAGAGAAACACGGCTTTATTACCCGTGCACTGAAGGGAACCATGCTGGCATCAGCAGCCTGTGCCGAAGCGAGAATCGCCGGCATGAATTTGTATAAACTGTCAACACTGCGTTCCTTTAGCGGCAATATCTCAATTTTCTGCACCTGTATAGGCGACACCGCCTTTGGTGCCGCTGGAGTTACTGAAACATTGGCCAACGAGAGAGGTTTTAACATCTGCTGCGGAACCTTTGAGGGGATCGATAAACATCCAGGAACTCTGCCTGGCACACACAAACAGGTGGTCAAGTTGATTGTCGATGATGAGTCAGGGGTGATCTTGGGCGGAGAAGTTCTCGGCGGCTGCACTACCGGTGAGCTGATCAACATGATCGGCTTGATGATTCAGAACAGGATGACCGTCAGTTCGCTGCTCACATTTCAAATTGGCACCCAACCGTTATTGACTGCCCCCCCAACTGCTTATCCATTGATAAAAGCGGCAGAAGCGGTGGTAATGCAAAGCTGTTGATACCAGACTATAATTAAAAACAAAATTTTTGCAATATCAGGTTAGTGACAACTCAATGTTTCTTCAGGAAGGATCCAGTAAACAACGTGCCCCTTTTACCTTTTACACAACCATGCGGCTTACATGTATGGGAATCCGAAATCCAGCGCGCGGAATATGATCTTCATACCGGGTTTTGCTATAACCGCGTTGAAGGTTGTCAGGACGCTTTTCGCTTTGCGGCATTGATAGAGCTTGATCAATTTCCAGCACTATTTAACGATTGCGCGACATTGCTATCTGAGGAATCTTTTTTCGTCCTTGAATATTATCCACAAAAAATTCATGTTAGTGGCAATAATGAACTGCCGGAACCGACAGTTTTCTATTCCCCCTATATGCCAACGCAGGAGATTCTGGACACAATTGCCCCCTATCTTAGCCGCTTGATACACGATGGCTTTGTTGGCTTCGGTCTGGCTAATAGCCGCCAGGGCATTGAGATTTTTTATTCGGAAGAGAAAGCGTTTACCTGCTTTACCGCCAACCATATCCGTACCATGGATATCTTTACCCAGCACGGACTAAGCTACAAAGAAGAACTCATTTTTCCTGCCGATTTTGCCCACGACCATTTTTCATTAGTAAGCATTAAAGGCAATGAACTGCCGTCAGAATTACAACAATTCTCCTCCGAGGAGCTCGACTATATAAATTACTGTAGTGAACTTATTGAACTGTTTGAGATGCAATCTACAACCGATAGCGAAGATTTCTTTTTGTCGGGGAAAGAGCAAGACCAGATAGCAACACTGCTCAATCAGCAAACGGATATCGAGTGGACCAGCGAGGATGAATTTATCCATTTGATGATGGAGTGGAAAGAGTTTGTCCATGAATGTACCTGCGGCTTTAACGGCAATCTCGACGATTATCTGAATGGATTACAATTGCGCGACATTATCGCCACCGTTATAGCCGGTACTGATCCGCCCATAAGCACCAAGCTGGCTGATTTTATTGACAACAGCGATGCCATGTTTCGTCGCCAACTAGTAGAATGTGAACGCTATCTGCCCAAGAAGCAAGCGCTAGTGTTATTCAATAAACAGCAACAGCACCACCAAAAAGATTTTTGGCACTGGGGGGTGATCCGTCAACATGGCTCGGCGCTACGACGTGATCTCATCCGCTGCGGCTGGTATTCCAATGACTGAGCTACCCTCATGACCACTGCTTTTAACAGATCAACGACGATGATCCTCACAGCGGTTCCCGCCGAATGCGAACAGCTTAAACAAGAGCTTAACAATAACGAACAATTGCAATGTGGACACCTGCAATTAACCGGCGGATATATCAACGAACAACACTATCTCATTGGACACTGCGGCTTGGGCAAAAGTTCCGCCGCCGCCGCCGTTGCCACCATTGTTAACACCATGACCATCTCCCGCCTGATTATGATCGGCTGCGCTGGAGCATATCCAGAAAGTGGTCTTAAAATTGGCGATATTGCCGTCGCTACGGAGGAGATATTAACCGATGAAGGGGTGCAAACATGCTCCACTTTTCTTGACCTGCACCAGCTTAATTTTGCCTTGGTTAATCACGGTGAAGAAAAATATTATCATCGTTTCCCCTGTGATAAGCGGTGGCTAGATCAATATCAACATCTTTTTAATCAATATGCTATGAGCCATAAGTTACAGTGTAAACTTGGCCCCTTTGCCACTCTGTCTACCTGTAGTGGCACCTCAACCTACGGTAAACAGATATATCAACGCAGCAAAGCGCTGGTGGAAAACATGGAGGGAGCCGCTGCCGCCCAAATATGCGCTCAATATCACATCCCCTTCACCGAGATACGCGCCATTTCAAATATGGTAGAGAATCGCAACATGGCAAACTGGGATCTTGCCGGTGCCATGCAGCGTGCACAACACTGTTTACTCCATCTACTGCAACATGAGGAAACTACGCCATGCAAACACTAACTTTGGGCTACTCCCCATGCCCCAATGACACTTTCATCTTTAATGCCCTCATCCATCAACTTGTACCCTGCAAAGGGATAAAGTTTGAGGAGCGCCTCGAAGATGTAGAAACACTGAACCGGCTGGCAATGAGCGGAGTCCTTGATCTTACTAAAATCTCATACCACGCCTTCGGTCATTTGCGCGAACGCTATCTCCTGTTACACTCCGGCGGCGCTCTGGGACGTGGCTGCGGACCACTACTAATAGCTAATAAGCCGGGCACCATGGCAAACTTACGTGATAGCACTGTGCTGATTCCGGGAGAGTTAACCACCGCCAACCTGCTGTTACAACTGCATGAAAGCGGTATTCACAACACTAGAAGTATCCCCTTTGAGCAAATAATCCCCGCCTTAAGTCGCGGTGAGGCTGAAGCGGGGGTAATTATCCACGAATCCCGTTTTACATATCAACAACACGGCTTGCATCAGATTTTGGATCTAGGACAATGGTGGGAAGAACTAACCGGGCTACCTATACCGCTGGGGGGAATTTTAGCGCGGCGAGATTTAGACCCACAGGTGACAAACCGAATTGACCAAGCACTGCGCGCCAGTGTAATCTATGCACAGCAACATCCGCAGGCAGCAAAAAGCTATATTCATACGCATGCTCAGGAGTTGTCAGATCAAGTGACTAATGATCATATACAATTATATGTAAACGATTTCTCGCTCGATTTAGGCGATGAGGGAGTTGCCGCCGTCAAGGAACTGCTGGCGCGAGCTCAGCATCGTGGTCTGATTCCAGAGTGCAATCTTCCACTATTTGCAGAAACATAGTTGATTATATAAAAAAATTTATGTTAAACGCGTAGCTAAACAATTATCACTCACCATGAGGCAAATATGAAAAAAGATCTCCTTGAAAAAGCCGCGATCCTGCAACGGGATAAAGAGAGTTATGCCGTTACACCCCACATCCCTGCAGGGCTGACATCACCAGAGCAACTGCGCAAAATTGCCGCCGTTGCCGAAAAATTCAATGCTCAGGCTATCAAACTCACCAGTGCACAACGTATCGCCTTGGTGGGAATCAAGGAAGATGAACTTGATGCCATATGGGACGACCTCGACGAACCAAAGGGCGCAGCCATCGGCATGTGCATCCGCTCAATCAAAATCTGCCCAGGAACCACATTTTGCAAACGCGGCCAGCAAGACTCCGTAGCTGTCGGTCTTGAATTGGACAAACGTTACCACGGCATGCAATTGCCATGGAAATTCAAAATGGGCGTTTCTGGATGTGCCAACGACTGCTCTGAAACATGTATAAAAGATGTGGGGTTGATAGGCACTCCGAAGGGTTGGAAATTGATGGTTGGTGGCAATGGCGGAGCGGGAGCACGTTTATCGCAAACACTTGCCAAAGACTTGAATGATGATCAGGCAAAAGCTTTGATCGACCACGTTATTCAATGGTTTGTTAAAAATGATAAAAAAGGGCGCTTAGGAAAATTCATCGCCAAAATGGGTTTCGAAGAGTTTAAGCAGGAAATTCTATCCACTTTTGAAGGGGAACTGCCGCCAGCTAAATAAAGGGATTAAAACGGGGCGCACACCATATAAAATTGATGTGCGCCCCGCTATTTTTTATATCATTTACATTCTAACCGCTTTAATAAAACGAGCATCACAGGCTGTAGAAACTTTCTCCAGTGTTGCCTCATCAACTGGGGTATCCACCGAGAATACCACCATCGCTTCACCAGCTTTTTCGCGCCGTCCCAAGCTCATGTTGCCAATGTTAATATTGGCCTCACCAAGAATAGTACCAATTTTACCCAGCATCCCCGGACGATCTTCATAACTTATAACTAACATGTGTGGCTCCGGTTTAAAGTCGGTCATAAAATCGCGCATCTTGACAATTTTAGGTGTCCCCTCAAACATGGTACCGGCAATTATACGATCGCCAGCACTTGACTTGAGAGTGATGGTAACCAGATTTGAGAATACGTCAGATTCGGTGTTACTCACCTCTTCAACCGCAATTCCCATATTGCGTGCAGTTAATCGGGCATTAACCATGTTGACTTCGATATCGGTCTGACGATTAAGCATTGCCGCCAAACCACATACCGTTAGCGGAGCACAATCAAAACGTGCCAGCTTACCGGTGTAATTAAAAATAATCTTGTCTGGATTCGCCGGTGCCAATTGAGTAATAAATTCTCCCAGTTTGCCTACTAATTCGACAAAAGGTTTCATGTGCTCCATCAGGTCTGGATCAAACTTAGGGATATTAACCGCATTTTCCAGCGGCTTACCATCTATGTAACTAATAATTTCACGGCTAACATCAACAGCAACATTTTTTTGCGCCTCAAAAGTGTTGGCACCAAGATGGGGCGTAACCACCATATTGGGATGAGCAATAAGTTTTTTAAGTGTTTCATCTTTACTAGGCGGCTCAACGCTCCACACGTCAAATGCCGCGCCAGCCACCTTACCGCTCTGAAGCGCTTCAAGGGTGGCAGCTTCCTCATAAATGCCGCCGCGCGCACAGTTGACAATAACAACGTCATCCTTCATCTGGGCAAAGTGCTCTGCTGTAATCATACCGCGAGTTTCATCATTGAGGGGGGTATGCACTGTAATTATATCGGCATAACGGATCAGCTCATCCAAAGAAACCAGCTTCACTCCAAGGTCTGTGCCCCGTTTTTCTGAAATATATGGATCGTAAGAGATAACTTCCATCTCAAAAGCTTTGGCACGCAACGCCACACGTCCACCAACTTTTCCCAGACCAATAACACCAAGAGTTTTATGCTTCAACTCTTTACCGGTATACAATGCCCGTTTCCATTCGCCATTTTTCAGGCTAGCACTGGCTGCGGGAACATTACGACACAACGATAACAACAACGCCAAAGTATGCTCAGCAGCAGAGTTGGTATTACCCAGCGGCGCATTAACTACGATAATCCCCTTGCTGCTTGCATAGTCAACATCGACATTATCAATACCAACTCCGGCTCGAGCCACCATCTTGAGATTTGTAGCGCAATCAACCAGAGCAGCATCAACAGTAGTACCACTGCGAGTGATGATAGCATCGTAACCACCAATAATCTCGTGTAACTCAGGGATGCTCAAACCTAATTTAATATCTACTTCTATACGATCATCCGCGCGCAGTTCCTGCAATCCAGCCTCAGAGATCTCATCGGTAATAATAACTTTCATAACTACTCCTTCCCAGCCTGCCAGACTGGGGTGTGTATAAAAAAACGACGTACAAACTCACTGTAACTAATGATAAACAGCGCATTCTAAATTGTTTCAAGCACTTCTGTCAATACAACGCTGAATCGAGCAACGCTGGTTCCAAACAGAACACCGCCCCATAAAATGGGACGGTGTGGTTGCAACATTCAACGGACACCTTGTGATGAAGCAAATTCACTCACTTAACAACACGCAAATGACCTTTTTTCGTCCCCTTCTTCTCCACCTCTTCTTTAACTTCAACCTGCTCGCTG
>NBLX01000010.1 GCA_002084705.1 Desulfobacteraceae bacterium 4572_35.1 | reverse complement strand
GTGTGAAGCACTGATTGGTATGGCACCACCGGGAACAGATGGGATTAGATGATTTTGGCTGGGAAAGTTTCGTGAGTTCGGTGGGTTACGTTTAAAACGAATTTAAAACGGTGCCAAACCAAGCGTAAATGATTTTGGGGCTATTTTTGCTGTTTTTGCGGTTGGTTTGGCACCAGTCGGTGACGGGTTATTTTTGTTATTGATTCAGTTTTTGCCGCAGGCGAATTTTATATAGTTCAGTCAGGAAAGTTTTTGTTGCATCGGTTTCAATGTCCAAGCATCTGATAACAGTTGTCAGGTGGTAGCCAATGGCTATGAAAAGAGCCGAGACCATATATAGTGAGAGCGCAGGCCAAAACGGCACATACTGCGCCGCAGCAATGCCAGCGGTGGCTAGCACCGCTAACAATATTCGCCCATCCAGCAACCCTCTTTTTTTTGTAAGTTTATCCAGGTGCTCAGCCACCTTGCAGATCGATGGCTCAACATCTGCCGGGTCATTAACGCCGTCAATAATTTGCAAAATGACACTATTGTGTATTGTGTCCGCCTGAATAACTCCCACACTGCTAGAAATGTTTTTCTTCACACTACCCCTCGCTTATCTCTTTTAATTTTAATAGCTTATCCTTAAATGACTTTAGTACTGCTGGGTTTCCGTACTGGCGAAACAGTTCGATAAACTCCAGAAAATCATCATCAACTGCAATGCCGTCATCCTTTGGGGTTGCCTGGGCTGATCCAGCCGAAACGTTGCCTGTGCTCACACCGCCATTAATCGTATCAAACTGAATAACGCCACTGCTATTACTCACGTTGTAGCTATTGCCCTCGTTCTTACGCTTTGGCCCTTCCCCAGTGGCCAACCATTCAATATTGACGCTAGCTGCCCTTGCCATGCCTTTCATGGCCGACAAGCCAGGTTCGCTACTACCAGACAGGTATCTCCTTAACGCGCCTTCAGAGACCCCACATTGCTGCGCAAAATTGCGAACACTCTGTCCGTTTAATAGTGACTTCACTCTGTAAGGAAATGCGTCAGTTTGTCTGTCCATGAATCTGACCTCGAATCTGACCAAGCACAAAAAGGTCAGATTGTACGTAAGCTGTTGATAATATAGGCAGTTTATGATTATTCGCACAACGTGCGCAAAAAGAGAAACTGACCGCGTAACTTTATATTGACATGCGTATAATTATGTGCAATTCTGACCCCACAAAACAAAAGAAGTTAGGCTTTAAAAGTAAAAAAAGGAGGCCCTATGAGCCAGTATAAACACCCCTGTTGTGGGCTTATTTGTTAACCGCCATATAGCCAACAATTACTCCGCAAGATGCAACGGCAACGCTGCATAAATTGCCTAGAGTTAAGTCTGCATTATTGGCTGTGAAAAAAGGCATAAATAATAAGTTAGCCAATGAAAACAAAAGGAGAATAGCTCCCATGTCAGACATGAAAAAACTGCCGTACCTTGATTCTTTACTGTTGCCAATTGGACAGCTTGCAGTGACGTTTGGGGTTGTTTCTATCTTTTTTGATTTGGCTTTATCCCAGCGCCTTTTTACCACAGGAGCAATAGCAATAATACTCGCGAGAATTGCCAAGATTGAATTAATGATATCAGAGATAGAATGCACAACATCAATCATAGATGGAGACTCCAATGACCCCACGAAAAATACGCGCCTTAATGGTTGAAAAAGACGTGTCTCAAATCGAAATCGCAATAGCTTTAAGGGTTAGCCCTGTCACTGTAAATGGCGTGATCCACGGACGTTGGTCAAGCCGTCGAATTGCTAACGCGATTGCAAGCAAGCTCGGTGTGCCAGTAGAAAAATTATTTAAACAGTACGCGGCCTGATGTTGGCAATACTACCAAGGTAGTTAGGGTGAGGCAATGACAAATAGAAAACAAAAAACTGTTATCAATGACAAGCAAATGAGCTTGTTCGATTTACTGACTCAGCAGCGCTGCGAGCGCATTGAACATGCACCAGGAACAATGTGTGTGTCGGTGAAGTTGTTAGCGGCGGTAAAGCAGGCGATCAAGCAAGCTCCTAAGAGTCGTGAAACCATCGCGGATGAACTGAGCTTACTCACAGGAGCCGAGATCAGCATTCATATGATCAATAGCTGGGTTGCTGACAGTCACCCTCATCGCTTACCTGCCGAATTTTTGCCGGCACTTTGTCATGCCACCGGATCTACAGCACCTATACGTGTACTTGCCGATGCTGCTGGAATTTATGCCCTGCAAGCACCTGATGCACTGCGAGCGGAGATACAACAATACGATGAAGCCGAGAGCGCGGCACGAGCACAAAAGCGTAAGCGCAAGGCGCTATTGGCAGTAATTGAGGGGGGAGAGTTATGAAAGAAATGACTGCAAAAGAAGCATACTCGACAGCGCATGAAATTGTGAAGCTGCTTGATGGGGTAAGGATCAGTGAGGCGCGGTGGGTTCTCACTGAGGCAGAAGCGCTTTTAGCTTACACCCACCGCGTTGATGCGAACAACCCAGGGCTTACCGTAGAAGAAGGAGGAGCGAAGATCGTTCCTCAGCGGTCAAGATGTTTTCGAGCAGTTCTTGTTCGTCATTCATAGTTTTTCTCCTTTGTGTGAAATGTGTTCTGAGCCTTCACAGAGTAGCACAAAGTGAGGAAGTTTTTAAAAACGAAACCGACAGCAGTACACACTGGTGGCGGTCGTCAAAGCATGGCGGCTTTGGCCTGATGAGTAGCCAAATAGGATGTTGATATGAGTGTTAAAACAGACATTAAAGAATGGTTTACAGCTGGGGATCTAGCAGAGCTGAAGCTGCCAAAAACCCCAGCGTCTGAAAGTGGCGTTAAGCGTCGGGCCAAACGCGATGAGTGGCAAAGCCGAAAAAAGGTTGGCACAAAAGCGTTTGAATACCATATCAGCAGCCTACCAACGCAAGCACAAGACTCCCTACTCAATACCGCTATCGCTGAAGTACCTGAACCAAGCTGCAATCTACCGGCAGCAACTAATACGAATTTACCAGCAGAGATTGCCGATCTGCCAGACTCAGCACGTTTAGCTGGCTGGCAGCGCAGCACCATGAACGCCCGTTATGTCATTTTGAAATTAATTGATTCTGTAGCGCAAGCACACAGCCTAAATAAAGCAATAGATCAAGTTATCACTCAAGCTGAGAACGACGTATTACCGCCACACATACAAGCATTGGTTCCTATCGCTAATGCTCGCAGCGCGGGCGGCAAAGGTAAAAACGTGCTGTCGCGCCGCACTATCTACCGCTGGCGTGAACTTGCCGCATTAGGTAACACAGCGCTCGCCCCAAAACAAACCAGAAAGCGTGAAGTTCCCGCTTATGCTCCATGGTTTTTAAAGTGCTATCAAAAGCCACAAAAACCCAGTGTACAAGACGCATTAGATGAGCTGAAGCTGATCATCCCCAAAGAGATCAAAATGCCTAGCCAATCACAGTGCTACAGGCTGTTGGCAAAAATGAGCAATGTCGATCAGCACAAAGGCCGCATGAGCACTAAAGAGATCAAAGCACTCAAAGGCTTTCGTCGTCGCGATACCTCAAATTTGCTGCCGCTTGACGTTGTCGAATGTGATGGCCACAGCTTTAAAGCCAAAGTGGCTCACCCAGTACATGGTCGCCCATTTAAACCAGAATGCTGTGCCGTAATCGACAGCGCAACCCGTATGGTCACTGGCTGGTCTGTCGGCTTAGCCGAATCTGCCGAAACCGTTGCAGATGCTCTGCGTCATGCTATCAGTACCAGCGAAGATAAGCCCTGCGGCGGTATTCCAGCCATCTTTTACACCGACCCAGGCAGCGGTAACAAGGCCGCAGTGAATGCTCACCCTGCCTTTGGTCGCTACGCCCGACTTGGCATCACTTACAAAACTGGCATTGTCGGCAATAGCCAAGCCCGAGGTATGGTCGAAAGAATGCAAAAATCGTTATGGATTCGCGCCGCCAAGCAACTGCCAACCTATATGGGTAAGGACATGGATGGCAGCATTGCCCACAAGACAGATCGCTTGCTCCTCAAGGAGATTAAGAACCCCGGCAGCAGTAATTTACTCCCAAGTTGGCCGCAGTTTCTAGACCTCTGTGCGGTGGCGGTTGAGCGCTACAACAACACCCCACATAGCGGTTTGGAAAAAATCACCGACGCTGGGGGAAACAGACGCCACATGACCCCGCAAGAATGCTGGAACATGCACCTAGCACAAGGCTGGGTGCCTGAAACCGTAGAGCCAAAAGAACTGACAGACCTCTTTCGACCACGCCAGCAGGTCAAATGCAACCGATGCGAAGTGCGCCTTTTTTGCAACACCTATTCCAGCTCTAAGCTTGAGCCTTACCACGGTGAGCAGGTTTTTATCGAATACGAACCTCAAGATGGAAGTTTTGTTTTGGTGCGCGACATGGAAGATAGGCTGATCTGCCGAGCAACGTTTGAAAAAAACAAATCCGATAAGTTTGAGGAGTCTGCCGTTGAATATGCCCGAGAACTGCGCTTTTTGGGGCGCAAGAAACGGGCGATGAACAAGCTTGATGAGATACACGAAGAACGCAACGGAGTTATTACGATCACCGCACAGCCCGATGTGGTTGAAGCCCGTGAGAAACTCATAGCCGAGATGGAAACAACCGAACAAATTGAGATCCCACACAACAACCGCGATAAGTACCGCCTCTGGTGCGATCTCGATGCACAACACCATGCAGGGCACGAGATAGATACTCACCTGCAAAAGTTTTACAAAGCGTTCCCGCGAACACCGATCTGGCAATCGTTTAAAGAGATGGAAGCAGATTTGGCAATCAACCAATAAAGAAAAAGCCACGCTGTAACGTGGCTTAAACCGGCTCAATGAATGAGCCTTTGTATGACAGGAGGAAACAGTATGACAGTTAATGCCCAATCAAGCAACACCGTCGCAGCCCTTGCAAACGTGGCACTGTGCCACAGCGCACTCGAGGCCGCAATGAAACGCCCAGCCCACTTACCCGGCATGGTTTGCATGTACGGCCCCGCAGGGTTCGGCAAGAGTACCGCTGCAGCCTACACCGCCAATAAAACAGGAGCCTACTACATAGAGTGCAAAAGCACGTGGAGCCGCAAAGCTGTTCTGCAGGCCATACTCAAAGAGATGGGTTTGCCAGATACAGGCACAATCTACGGGATGACCGATCAAATCTGCGAGCAACTTGCCTGCTCTGAGCGTCCACTCATTGTCGATGAAATGGACTATCTCGCTGAAAAGAAAGTGGTCGAGATTATCCGCGATCTACACGAAGGATCAGGCGCAGCCATACTGCTCATCGGCGAAGAACGGCTACCAAAAAAACTAGAACGCTGGGAGCGTTTCCATAGTCGCATACTCGACTGGGTTCCAGCACAGCCAGCCGACTTTAAAGACTGCTTATCCCTAGCAAAACTCTACTGCCCAGAGATTGAAATCGAGAGCAACTTGCTCGAAAAAGTCTACAAAGCATCTGATGGATCTGTTCGCCGTATTTGCGTCAACATCGAGCAAATTCGCACCGAGGCCGTCAACATGGGCTACGACGAAATCACCCTTGAAGATTGGGGTACACGTCCACTCTACACTGGCAGCGCGCCAGCACGGAGGCTGTAATGGCACGTAAACCACTAGATAAGCTCAACGGTATTGATAGCCGCAATGCCGTTTGGAAAGTGATACGAGCACTGCGTACTGAATTCACCGTTACTGACGTTAGGGTCCACACCAGCTTAAAGCCTGAGTCGGTTCGGGATTACATGACAGGGTTAACTAATGCTGGATATTTAAAGATGGTGGGCAAGCGTGAAGCTCCTGGTCGGCCGTTGACACTTTACACCTTGATTAAGGATGTAGGCATTGATGCTCCAAGAGTACGCACCGACGGCACTCACGTAACCCAAGGGCAAGGCAATATTAATCTGTGGCGCACCATGCGCATTCTCAAAGCCTTCACCGCCACAGAGCTCGCCATCAAAGCAAGCACTGAAGATTGTCAAATCAAGGAAAACACTGCCAAGAAATACTGCCAAGCACTCACAAAAGCTAAGTATTTAAAAATGTCAGGCGGCAAAGGTGGCGCAGCTGGAGCTTATCGCCTCATGAGACACACAGGCCCAAAACCACCACAAATTCAGCGTGTTCAACAGATTTTCGATCCCAACACTAATGAGGTCGTCTGGAGCGCAAAAGGGGGCACCCATGAGTAACGATGACCGCCTAAAACTATTACGCAAGGCCATTGCCGAGAGCAGTCAAGCCGTTGTGTCACGAGCACTCGGCTACAGTGCCAGCACTATCAGCCAAATCGTAAGCAATAGCTACGCTGGCGATCCATCGGCAGTGTTACAGCGAGTTGAAGAGGTATTTGGCCGTACCAGCGTTGAGTGTCCAATAATGGGAACCATACCACTAGGTAAGTGTGTTGACACAAAACGTCGCCCCTTTGCTGCCACCAACTCTCAGAGGGTCCAGCAGTATAAGGCGTGTAAATCTTGCTCACAGAACGGAGGCGTGCATGAGAATCAACGATGACACCCTTGAACTATTAGGGAAACGCTTTGTGAACTCAAACATGGCGCGAATTTTTGGCATCACCTTTGATCAATACGTTGCCTTGCCAAAGTACTACGAAAGCCGAATTGTAAAAGTGGTGCAACGCACTCACGCAATCAATATCACTAACGGCATTGGCCGTTTAGTACCTGTTTAAACAACTTTTAAAAGGAGATTAAAACCCAATGGAAGCGACAGTAAAACAAATACCAGAAGGCTACATGGAAGACCGAGTGGGACGACTTATCCCCCTCGAAACCATTAGCGAGATTGATCGAACCCGCGACAGCCTTGTGCGAGAGATCGTTGTTAACAGTAAGCGCATGTCAAACCTGCTCAATGATTTCAAACTTGGATTGATGGGTGATATCGAAGCCTTTGCAGAACTTAGTTTTGAACGATTTGGAGCCAAGTTAGGCGGTACAAAAGGAAACATCACTCTCACATCATTTGATGGAAAATTTAAGGTATGTCGTGCCATTAACGACCAACTTGTTTTTGATGAACGCCTACAGGTAGCCAAGTCATTGATTGATGAATGTATTCACGGTTGGAGCAAGGGAGCAGCTGTTGAAATTATGGCGCTGGTGAACGATGCCTTTCAGGTCGATAAGGAAGGCCGCGTCGACACCAAGCGTATTCTCAGTTTGCGCCGCTTAGAAATTGCTGACGATCGCTGGAAAAGAGCCATGACCGCCATAGGCGAAAGCTTGCAAGTGAC
Source organism: Desulfobacteraceae bacterium 4572_35.1 (assembly GCA_002084705.1). GTDB lineage: Bacteria > Desulfobacterota > Desulfuromonadia > Desulfuromonadales > Desulfuromonadaceae > Desulfuromonas. The sequence goes on along the minus strand of NBLX01000010.1, from coordinate 30,043 downwards.
AGGGTCAAAGACCTATGTGCGGGTTTATGAGCAGCAAGAAGACGGCAGCTATCAAATGATTGCATTAGGTTAAAAATCAGGAGGCAATAATGGCAATGGGCGTAACAGTTTGGGATAAAAGCTATCCATCAAAAGAGGCATATTTTGCCGCACAGCACCATCGTGAACCACCCGCTGTTGAAATAGACGATGTTGACACTGTAGGCAAGCTACGCGATGCACTTTCTCACCTACCCGACAGCACACTATGTATTGATCCAATGGGCGAGTCACTACTGCTCTCCTTTAGTGAAGCCGTGATGATTTCATAAATGCGAAACCGCGATCATTTTGCCGCCATTGGCAAGGTGATCGCGGTCATCAGGGTGCGGCGATCCTGATCTGATGAGCAGCCAAGATTGAAACCAAGATTGTTGTTATGCCCAGAGGCGTTTCTCCTCCTTTCACGTCTCTGGGCTTTTTTTTAAACAGGTGCTCCATGAACAAACCATACAGCGGCGATCTGTTTGCAACCGAGCGGATTGAAACAGAAGCATTGATCACCGCAGGGCATACCGCGCTGTGCGCTATTGGCCAAATTTGGTATGGCCAGCACTGCCAATGTGAAAAAGGAAAACAGCATGGCAAAGAAAAAGAATAAACAACCAGAATGGCCACAACACTGCGAAGGGTTGGTGTCGCTAAAGCACATCGATGTCGCACAACAAGTTGCCATATTACGCATTGGTGTCGAGGTGATCATCCCCTTGCATCAATTCCAAGAAATTGAACATCACCCTATCGTTGACGTAACCGTCAGCGCAATAAAAGCAAAGAGGTAACGCCATGGCTATGGATCCACTGTTGGCAAAAATCCACATCGCTAAAAAAGATTTACAACTTGATGATTCCACCTACCGCGCTGCAATTGACATGATCAGTAACGGGAAGACCGACTCAAGCGCAAAATTGAACAGGCATGAGCGCCTTGAACTCATCAAGCATTTTGAAAGCCTTGGCTGGAAGGCAAAGCCTCAAAAGCGTCGGCCTAAGAATGCAGATCAAGCTGGTAGTCGCGCCCGACACATCAAAAAAATTGAAGCATTGCTCACCGTTGGCAATAAGCCTTGGAGCTACGGCGATGCGTTGGCCAAGCGGATGTACAAGGTTGATAGCGTCACCTTTTTGAAAGATACAACGAAGCTACGCGGTATTATCACTGCGCTTATCAAACAGGGCAAAAAAGAGGGATGGGATATAGAGAGATGAAAACACCAAAAAACTATATAGCTGCATTTTGCTTTTATCTGTTTCTTTCAATTTATTCAGTGATGTTCAAAGGAGCAGATTTCAACCTCGAAGGGCACTACTGCTTTGAAGTTGCCATGGCACTCTTTCTCGCCTACATGTTTCAAAAAGAGACACCACTAGAAGTTGAATTGACAGTCAAACGAGGCACTGAATGAAACTGCTGAATTTCCCTCAGTACGAACTGTGCAAACAATACGATAAAGATGTCTTGATAAGGCTCATGTGGGAGCAAGGGCTAATTGATCGTCTTTCTGGTAGCAGGTTGGAATCTAAGCTCGAAGAGATCAATCGTGCAATGAAGCGAGATTCTAAATGAAGCTCCGTTGCCCCGTTTGCCACAGCTCAAACAGCTTAGAGGCTTACGCCGCAGATGAAGCTGGCCGCGAGCTGCTCGTCGCCTTAGCTGGCAACACTCAAATGTTTAAGCCGCTGGTGCATTACTTGGGCTTGTTTCGAGCCTCAAGCCGTGATTTAGCCAACGCTCGAGCATTGAAGCTTGTAAACGAAGTGCTGACGATCCCCGCCGATCCGCAGCATTTGGCCACCGCACTCAATGAAACTGTTGAGGCCATGCGAGCCAAACAGCAACAAGGCGATCATCGGCCACTAAAGAACCATAATTACTTAAAGCGGGTGCTCGAAACAGTGGTAATTACGCCGACTGTGGCCGTAGCCATTGCCACGGATCAGCCGCAAGCTCCTAAAGGCAAACGCGCCCAAGCCATCCACTTGCTTGGCCAGTGGGCTGGCGATAACTGGCTCCGGCAAGAGATTGGCCGAGGGTTAGCCACATTCATCGGCGTAGGTCGCCAAGGCGCACCCGCAGTGGATACCGTTATCGTCACCGCTGGCTTGTGGGAAGACTTCCTAATAGGGAAAAAGGTCACCATTTTAGAGGTCGATCAAAGTCGTATTCAAGCGGGGTTTAAAGAGCTTTTAAACAACTTTGAAAAGTGGCCTGAACCAAAGGATTTGTTTGCTCGATTGCCAAGACGGCCAGAGCGTAAAAAAGTGGAGGCTGGGTTGTCTGATGATGATCGAGCTAAAGGTAAAGCGTTTTTTAAGGGATTACAAAAATGAAAACCAGCTTGACAAATAAAATCGCACAAGGCTATGCTTGCCCCGTTGCTGGCAAAATCCAGCAATACGGGTTTAGTAGCTCGTTGCGTAGGTGGATAATAACCACCACTGTGTTTGCTTTGGTGGTTTTTTTGTCCGTCTATTTCGCTCCGTTTGGGCGAGGTAGTCAGGGAGCCTTCGGGCTCGCCGCTTCCTATGCGCGGTCTACTAACCTGATTATCTCGCCCTTTTTGCGTTTAGTAGCGCAAAAAGGGTTAATTCCCAGCATGGGAGCACATATCATGTGTAGTCCCCACCCGCAGATCAATGACAGCCGCCCTCAAGATTCTCTCGATGATGTATCGCACAAATTGGCATTTTTGCACGATGCCCTCACGCAGCCTATCGCCGTCAATGAAGAGTTTCGCCTTAGCGAGCATGGCCAAATCGGCCTCGCTCTCATTATGTGGGAAACTCGCCAGTTGCTTAACGCAACAACCGAAGTTATATGTGAAAAACTCAGTACAGCCTAACCACAGGAGGCATAACCATGGAACTGATCAATATTATGGGAAAAGAAATCGTACCGATGATCTACGAAGATCAACCGGTGCTGACCCTCAAAATGGTCGATGAACTGCACGAGCGGCCGGAAGGGACTGCACGAAGAACTTTCAATAAGCATCGTGAACGTTTTATTGAAGGAGAAGATTGCGTTACAGCAACTGCGGACGTATTGCGTACGCAGTTCCCGGAGGCGGTATCAAAGCATGCGCCTGGCGATATAACCCTTTTGACCGAAACCGGCTACCTCGTACTGACCAAAACCTTCACCGATGATCACGCCTGGAAGATTCAGCGCGGCCTGGTGCGTTGTTATTTTGCCGTCAAGCAGGGTGTTGCCCTAACTCTGACCCCACCAGTCAATATGGTGGAGCTGCCGAATGATAGCTGCGTTATAAAAAAAGACCGCCTTATTGAGTTCCAAGAGCTTGAACTTGATGTTCTTAAGGGGAAAACCCGCAAGAGGTTCACCGAGGAAGAAAAGGCCTTTATGAGAAACGCCAGAGCACAAGGGGCCACCGATACAGACATCGGCAAAACCCTCGGACGCTTATCCAGCACAATTGTAAACTGGTTTAAAGCCGAAGCTGAAAAACTTAGTTAAAATCAACTAGATAAGACCGAGGTGACAAATTGTCACCTCAAGATAAGGAACCGGTACCAAATTGTTACCGGTTCGAAAACCCGCCGATTGAAAGCCGAAGCTGAAAAGGTTGCACCGACGAATTTCGTCGGCGCAAATTGGGAAGTAATCTTCCCGCTACTTAGTTAAATCTCGAGATCACAAATTGTGATCTCGAGAACCTAAAGCGAAACCGCGCCCCTACGGGGGCCGGTCTACTGGGCGTGGTGGCCCAGTACTGATGAGCAGCCAAAGGAGGCACAATGAACGCAAAACTGGCAGAACAAAAATTAAAAGGGATGCTTAAAGTTTCAAACATCCCATCAAAGGCCAGTTACGGCCCCGGTGAAGTCCAGCGCATCATGGGTATTTCTGATCGCACGTTTTGGCGGTTAGTTGCCGCATACGAAATGGATCCACTTACTGAAACACTCATTGTGCCAGCTTGCCTCGATAGCTATATGCTGAGTCGGTCGCGCCGTGTTCGGTATGACGAGCTGGTTTCGTACCTAGATCGAAACCAGACGTGGGAGCGGGTGAATGCCGTTGATCCGCGTCAGATAGATTTGTTTGGGTAAAAAATGCTAACAAAACCCTCCTTGATGGTTTACAATTAAGCTTTTGTAAACTTCAGGAGGTAAAGATGGCAAGAGACAGAAAACTTAAAGTAGGAATTTTGAATTTTAAAATTCAACCACACACACACAAAAAATATGCAGATTTGATGCAGGAAATAAACGATAGTAATCGTATAGTAAAAATTCATGGCTCAGATTCTGGAACAATATATTCTTTAAACCAAATTGACGAGAAAGATCCAACCAATGGATTTTACGGAAGAATATATCGTTTCATGGAGATACACAAAGGACAGCCTTGGTTTGATGCAGCCAACAGAAAGCCAATCGTTGATAAAAAAGGCAACCCAATCCCTCAGGTTGCTGGTGAGAAAAAGCCAAATTTAAAAGAGTACGAATTTGTTTTCTACCCAAATGGTCACCGTTTATTCTTTGATTTAAGACTTTTTTCACCAGCTGTCGGGAAAAAGTTTTTTGATCGTTTGTTTTCATGTGAAGAAATTGTGAAAAAATATGGCAAAGTTGATGTTGAAATTGAGTCTTCAACAGAAGTCATAGACCGCATACTGAAAATACCCGCATTAACCAACTTACAGATAAGTTTCACAAGACCAAATTCAGATGATATCGGTGATCTTGAGGCAGACGTCTTAGAACGAATGGAGGAGCAACATATCAGAAAGTTTAATCAAACACTTGCATCTCCAAGGGAAGATGGTGTTGTGCCTGATGCTGAAACAATTGCATTGATGAATGTTGCTATTTCGAATGGGAGAGTCGATGCACGTGGTTATTCAGGTGATGAACAAGTCATTGAATCAACAGATCCACATCCAAGGACAGAGCAATTTAGTTACAACCCAGATAAAACAACCGCATTAAATGCCCTTATCAGCCATTCAGCCTCTATTTTAAGTAAGTTAACAAGCCGGAGACAGTGATGAGTTACATGGATGACGTAAAAGAACAATTCCTACATTTCAAAAAGAGCCTATGTATTTATTGGGCTACATACGGGGGATTTAAAAGTCTAATAGCGTCTCCATATCTATTTATCGCTTTATTAATTTCTATGGCCTGTGCACCATATTGGGCCTCAGAAAGAGTAAATACTTGGCATGCCCTTTCCTTGTTGACATTACCCAACCTACTAGGGTTCACATTGGGGGGATATGCGATGTTAATAGCATTCGGAGATGAAAAATTTAGGAATCTAATCTCTGGAAGTACTAAGGGGAAAATTTCACCTTTTATGGCTTTAAATGGTGCTTTCGTTCACTTTGTAATCGTTCAGGTTGTAGCACTATCAATCGCCCTATTTGGAAGCGCATGGAGTCTAAACACTGGCTGCATTGCCTTTATTGGGTTCACCTGTTTTGTATACTCTTTACTCACAGCTGTTGCTGCCGTATTAGCTGTACTAAGAGTGGCAGGTTGGTTCGATCACTGGTGTGAAAAAAACAATAGTGCGCCAAAACAATAAACTTGCAATTTAAACGTCTGCTAGTCAATAGCAGACGTTTTTGCTTAACTAAACCTTACAATTACCCACTTCGATTGCCAAAACCTGACAACTCCACACGCAAAAACCTCGCAAATCCAATAAATTACCCACATACGCAATACAACGCCGCCAACGTTATATTGCCTCCTGATCGAGAGGGAGCTTTTGCTCCCTCTCAACTTAACGCACCGCTGACCATTCGTCGGCCTTTTGTGCATTTCGGAGCATGGGTAAAACAATGGATAAAACATTCGACAAAGCAATCGCCTATACACTTCGCCATGAAGGTGGCCATGTTTTCGACCCTAAAGATCCGGGTGGAGAAACACGCTTCGGCATCAGCAAGCGCAGCTACCCTAAAATTGATATTAAAAATCTCCGTTTAGCTGAAGCTGTGTACCTCTACCGTGTCGACTTCTGGGTGCGTCCCAAGTTTAACAAAATCACTGTACCAACTATCGCAACCAAGGTTTTCGACCTCGGAGTCAATACCAGCCCACGCCGTGCTGCCAAAATGTTGCAACGAGCTGTCAACCAAGTATGTGGCGGTGAAATACCCGCCCAGCGCCGTAGCAGTTGGCGACAAAAAATGGCTCGGCTATTTAAAGGCACTACCCTCGCAGTAGATGGCCTCATTGGCCCCATCACCATCGAAGCCGTAGCCCTATGCCCCTACCATGAAGCTCTGCTCATAGCCCTCAAAGGCGAAGCATACCAACACTACATTAAACAAAAAAAACCGCTCTATATCGCTGGCTGGCTAACCAGATTGGCGGGTGACGCATGAAAAACTGGCTCTTTGTTCGCTTGCTCAAATACGTCGCAAAAAAGCTCGATGGCTACAAGACCATATTTGGCGGTGTTGGCCTCATCCTCTCCGGCATTGCTGGGCTTATCGGCTTGATGTGGCCGGATAGCAACCTACCTCCGATGGAGTTGGAGCAGGCAATTGCATCCATCAGTGCAGGCCTAGTCGCTATTGGTCTGGGCCACAAAGGAGACAAACTCACCACTGCTATTAAGGGCAATCATAGTGAGCAGTAACCCGCTCAAGCAGCGCGACTGGTTCGTCAAAAAGCGATATCGAATCGACTGGGATATCGCTCTACTTCGCTTTTTTAAACGCCTATTTAGGAGATCAAAATGAACGCTTTAAAACTTATGCTTTCCAGCATGTGGGGCTTCGTAAAGCCGTTTGCTCGACAGTTTCTGACAAAAGCTGGGCCAGTGTTGGCCAAAGCTGCAATGGAGGCTGTAACCGTTACGGCAACCATGCATGGCTCTGCAAGTCACGAAAAGCGCGATAAGGCATATGACTTGATTATTGATGATTTGAAACAGCAAGGCGTGGCCATGGGCACCGATGTTTCAACCAGCATGGTCAATGCGGCAATCGAAGTGGCTGTCCAGAACTTAAAGGATAAGTAACGTGGCCGATGATGGTGACCGCGCACAGCGCATTAACGAGCAGTTGCAAGCCGATGCGCTGGCGACGCATCGCCGTAAGCAACTGACAGCGGGTGATAGCCGCCTTGAGTGCATCGACTGCGAAGAACCGATTCCACAAGCTCGGCGCATTGCCAGCCCCGGCTGCAAACGTTGCATTGACTGCCAAACATTACATGAAAACTGGAGGCCATGTTGACCCCTGAACTTGATTACACAGCTGCACGATTTTGGATGGATTTAATCCAGAGTGCAGGACTCGTTTTGTTAGGTATCTACACATGGTGGGTCAATCGCGCAAAAGTAACCAATGGCAAATTCCGTGACCTAGAAACTCGCATGGCTAAAGTTGAATCGCGCTCTGGGTGCGCCCAGCATAGCGATTTTGATAAGCGCATCCGTCTAGTTCAAGAGTCCGTCAGCGCAATCAACGGGCGCATGGAGGGTGTTGGGCATTCTTTGAATATCATTCAAGAATACCTGATGACAAAGGGGAAATGATGAGAAGAACTTACCAACAATTAATCACTGAAGATCGTCGCCTCGTTGTCTTACGCGCTCTAGCTGAAGACCAAGGCTACAGCCATAACGAAAGCATTTTACAGTCGATCCTCAAAATGTATGGCCACCAGATCAGCCGCGATCAAGTTCGGGCATTGATCAGCTGGCTTGAAGAACAGGATCTTGTCAGCGTCGAGAAAGTTGGCGAGCTGATGGTCGCCAAGCTTAACGGTCGTGGCGCAGATGTAGCCAATGGATCAGCAACCGTTCCGGGCGTAAAACGCCCAGCACCAAAAGGCTAACGGATGAGTGAGCGCAAGAAACGTCAACAATCTAGCATCGACCGTTTGCCCGATGATATGCGCGAACAGCTCCAAGCCTTGCTGCGTGATCCACGCGTCACCCAGTTAGCGGCAACCGCTAAAATCAACAAGATTTTAGAGGCTGATGGTCACTCCGAACGGGTCACAAAAAGCGCCGTCAACCGCTACAGCCTACGCATGGAAAAGGTTGGTCGCAAAATGCGGGAATCTCGCCAGATGGCCGAGATGTGGATCGGCCAGTTCGGCAGCGCACCGCAAGGGCAAGTCGGCAATCTTATTAACGAAATGCTACGCACCCTGAGTTTTGATATCTCGCTCATCCTTCAGGAAGGCGAAATCAACGAAGAGACCGCACCTGCTGTTGTCGACATGATCAAAGATTTGGCACTAACCACCATGCGACTTGAGAAGGCCGCAAATCTGAATGTTGAACGAGAAGAAGAGATCCGTAAGCGAGCACTTAACGATGCCGCTGACACCGCCGCCAAGATCGCCAAAAAGGGTGGATTAACTAAAACAACAGTTCAACAACTACGCAGTGAAATCTTAGGAATTGCCCAATGACTAAGACCGTCAGCCCCATCATCCAAAATACCGCGCAAGTCGAAGCGCCTGCCGTACTGCTGCCCTACCAGCAAGTATGGATCGCCGACGATGCCCAACTCAAGGTTGGTGAAAAATCGCGTCGTATTGGTTTGACTTGGGCCGAAGCTGCAGACGATGTACTGATCGCGGCCAGCGAAAAATCAGCTGGTGGCATGAACGTCTATTACATCGGCTACAACCAAGATATGGCCATTGAATACGTGGAAGCTTGCGCTATGTGGGCCAAGGTATTCAACCACGCCGCCAGTGAGGTTGAAGAAGGCCTCTGGGAAGAAGACCAGGACGACAAACATATCAAAACGTACACCATTCGTTTTCCTGACAGTGGCCATCGCATTGTGGCCCTATCCAGTCGACCCGCCAACCTGCGTGGCAAGCAAGGGGTAGTGGTTATCGATGAGGCAGCATTCCACGACAAGCTCGATGAACTTCTCAAGGCAGCGGTTGCGCTCCTGATCTGGGGTGGCAAGGTGCGGATTATTAGCACCCACAATGGCAACACCAACCCGTTTAACGAGTTGGTGCAAGAGATTCGAAAAGGTCAACGAGCCGATGCAGATGAAGAACTCGACGTTGTACCGAGCAATTCAGCGGGTGCCTACCTTCCCGGTGTGCTGGTTGAAAGCCGCATGGTGGATGGCCCACAAGTTGTACGTCTTGAGCGGGGCGATGCGTGGGGCAAGATGCCCGTTCGTTTGCGCCACGCCGAGATCAACGACTGGTGCGAAGAAACCCTGCTACCGCTACTCGACAAGCTGGATCCACAGCGTGAACATGCCCTTGGTGAAGACTTTGCCCGAACTGGTGATCTCAGTATTTTGGCCCCCGGAGAAATAGGCCAAGACATGGTGCGTAGGTGCAGCTTCCTGCTGGAGCTGAAGAACATCCCCTTTGCCCAGCAGCGTCAGATCATCTTCTACATTCTGCATCGTTTGCCCCGCTTACGCAGTGCGGCCATGGATGCCAGAGGAAACGGCCAGCAACTAGCAGAGGAAGCTGCCGACGAGTTTGGTCACGATTTAGTGCAACAAGTGATGCTCAGTGACAAGTGGTACAGCGAGAACTTGCCACTGTTCAAGGCAGCATTTGAAGACGCCATGATCGAGATCCCAAAGCACGATGAAGTGGCTCGTGATCTACGCGCAATCAAAATGATTAACGGTGTCCCTAAGCTCGGCAAGGCTAAGACCAATGAAAAAGGGCAAGAGCAACGACACGGTGATAGTGCGATCGCGTTAGCCATGTTGTGGTTTGCCAGCCAGCAAGAGGTCATTGACACCACCGTTCTCTCAGGTGGCCACCGAGAAACATCAACCATGTTCCAGGGATATTATTGATATGCGTGACGGTATTTGGGTCGGCCCCAATCAATTTATGAATTTTTCGGAGACTGTTGATCGTGCTGCTCTGGTCGAAAGCATCGCTAGCCGTGAGGCGGCATGGGACTGGACCGGCATGGTTGGACTACTGCCCGATCCAGATCCAGTGCTGCAAGCGTTGGGTGATGGGGTCGAAGTACTAGAACGACTCACCGCCGATGGCCATCTGTGCAGTGTTATCCAAACCCGTAAACTTGGCACCTTGAAAAAAGAGTTCAAATTCGAACCTTACAGCCTCAAGGGAGAAAAACCTTCCCCTGCAGCCGTAAAACTACGTGATGACCTTGTCGAGGATCTGGAGCGGGTCAATCTCTATGATCTGATCTCTGGCATTCTCGATGCGCCGCTCTACGGTATGACCCCTATTGAGCTGAAGTGGAAGGCGGGTAGCGGTAGAGTACAGATCGACGATATCGAGGTTAAACCTGCGCGTTGGTTTGGATTCAACGACGAAAATAAACCGCGATTTATCAGTAGCAACAACCCATGGGATGGTGAAGAGATCCCATTTGGCAAGTTTGTTTTTGCTCGCCACTTTCCGACCTATGACAACCCCTACGGTCTGCGTTTGCTTAGTCGCTGTTTCTGGCCAGTCATCTTTAAAAAAGGTGGGATGAAATTCTGGGTCACTCTGGCAGAAAAGTACGGCATGCCATTTCTGGTTGGTCAGTATGCCAAAGGGACCACTCCCGCTGAGCAGCAAGAGATGCTCGGCAACCTAAGTAAGATGGTACGTGATGCCGTGGCCGTTATTCCTCAGGGCGGATCAGTTGAAATTCTGGAATCAAAAGGTGGTGGTAAGGCCGAGATCCACTCAGGTTTAGTTTCAGCCATGAACGCTGAAATGAGTAAGGTGATCATGGGGCAAACCCTGACTGCTGAGGTTGGTAGCAGTGGCAGTTATGCCGCTGGGAAGGTGCATGAGAACACCCTTGAAGATTTTCGTCACGGTGACCAGAAACTGGTCAAAACCACCATGGAGGAAATTGCTTGGCTTTACGGTCAAATCAACGCACCTGGAGTGCCAACGCCAACCTTTGTGTGGCACGAAGAGGATGACCCAAAAAAGGACTTTGCAGATCGTGACAAAACCCTGAGTGAAGGTGGTGTCAAATTTACTAAGAGCTATTACCAGCGTACCTACAACCTTCAGGACGGTGATTTTGAATTGACAGACACCGCCAAAGCAGGGACAGCCCCCGGTGAGGCTGGGGACAGTCCCTGTTTTGGCGAAGGCGATAGCTTTACTCCAGAGCAGCAAAGCTTGGAAGATTTTGCCGATCAAGTCGTTAGTCAAGGCGGCGAAGCGTTAGAGGGCAATGAGTTGAAAATACTACAGGCCATCACTGACGCTGGCAGCTACGAAGAGGCCACGGTTCGTCTACTTGATCTATATCCAAATTTAGACGTGGATGATTTGCAAGAGGTTATGGAACGCACCTTGCTGAATGTTGGATTGTTCGGTCAGGCTACTGCGGATCAGGAGGCTTAAGCCATGGCGATAACCCTTGAAGAACTGCCGATGAAAGAGGCTCAGCAGTTTTGGGCCAGTAAGGTGAAGCTTTCTCCTGGTGAGTTTGCCAAACTTTCTGACGAAGCTCGACTGACTGCCTTTTCAATTTCAGGCATCGCCAAGGGCGACGAATTGAACACCGTATTTAACTCCCTTCAAAAGGCTTTTGATGAAGGGGTCACCTTCGACGAGTTTAAGAAGCAAACGGCAGCAATCTTCGAAAAGCGCGGTTGGACAGGCCATCGAGCTTGGCGAGTTGACAACATCTTTCGCACCAATATGCAAACTGCCTATAACGTCGGCCGTTATCAACAAATGACCAAAGTGGTCAACCGCCGTCCCTACTGGATGTATGACGCTGTCAATGATCGTAGAACTCGGCTTCACCATCGCCACCTTGACGGCAAGGTGTTCCCTGCCGATCACTCTTTTTGGGACAGCTGGTATCCGCCTAACGGCTTTCGCTGTCGGTGTTCGGTCATAAGTTTGTCAGATCGGCAAGTTAAAGCGAGAGGTCTCAAGGTTGAGACCATTGATCCAACTGAAAAGCTTTTTGAACCAGTCGATCCGCTCACGGGTGTCAAGTACCCAGCACGAGTGCTTATTCCCGATCCGAGTTTTCGTTACCACCCAGGCAAGGCGGTGCTGGGAGGGATTGTCGATGGTCAGCTTCAGGTGGGCAAAAACTTGGCGCAGCGTCCAAAGCTTAAGGGAGCTGCCGATTATCGACTGCCGAGCGTGGCACGGCTTAAACGCTTACCAGAGGCACCGACATTGCTTAAGTCACTGGCCCAACTCAAGACAGACGGGTTGAGTAATCGCCAAGCCAGCAACTACTACCGCGACCAATTTAGTCAGGCATTTGATTTGCCTGAAGGTGGCGAGAAGGTTTTTAACGTCGCTGGAGAGGCGGTGATTGTCTCCGAACGGATGATCACTGGCAAAAATGGTCGGGTCAAAATCACCAAAGGTGATCGCGGCCAATACATTCCGTTGTTTAAACAGGCCATCTCTGAGCCAGACGAGATCTGGCTGGTACCAATGAAAGACGATAGCGGCAAAGTGGTTCTACGCCGTCGCCACCTAAAGTTTTGGCGTGGCGAAGATGAGAACCTTGCAGGATTCGGTGTACTCGATATCGAGCGTGGTGTCTGGAACGGCATCAGCATCTATGACGTGCAGGATGGTCAAAAAAGCCACGATGGTGAAAGTTTGCTGGATGGGCCTAACGGGTATCGCAGAGGAGTGCTGCTGCATAAGCGAAAGAAAAAGTGAGGGACGGTAGTCGATTTTTCTGGTTCGTGCTGTGTGCCTCCGTCGCCTGACAGGTATCGACATCCTGTCAGCCATAAAAGCACCGCTTAGTCCCAGCCTCCGTCCCGTACTTAAAATGTACACCTGAAGACGTAGGTGGTCAAGGTTGAAGAATTTAGCCTGTAAGCCATCAGCGAGGCCAAGAGCAGACCAACATACATAAATAAGAATATCGGCAAATATGGGGAATTTTAAACAGAGTTTAAACACTATTGAGGGTCGAGGCTGACATGAACAAATGGATCGAAATCTTTAAAGCAGGTGAACACACCGACAGTAAGGGCCGTAAGCGAGTCTGGACAAAGGAAGATCTAGCCAAGACGGTCAGCTCTTATAACCCAGCCAAGCACGAAGCCCCAGCGGTGATTGGTCACCCTAAAAGCAATGGCCCAGCATTCGGGTGGGTTGAGGCTCTCAAGTGTGTTGGTGAATCACTGATGGCCAAACTCAAGCAAGTACAGCCTGATTTTTCCGAAATGATCGAAGCTGGTCTGTACAAAAAGCGCTCAGCATCGTTCTACCCCGATGGCAGTTTGCGCCATATCGGCTTTCTCGGTGCTCAACCGCCAGCGATCAAAGGTCTGAAAGATATTGAATTTAACGAAGGTGAAGAATGCCACGAATACGAAGAACCCATCACAAAGGAGAAAGACATGGATGAACTCGCCAAGCTAAAAGCGCAATTAGAAAAGGCACAAACGGCCCTCAAGGAGGCCAACGACAAAGCTGACAAGTTTGAAAAAAAAGCCACCACGGCTACCGCTAGCTTTGAAGAGTCACAACAGGCTGCTAAGAAAAAAGACGTAGCCGACTTTATCGAGGCCGGTATCAGAGACGGCAAGATCCTCCCCGCGTGGAAGGATCAAGGCCTTGCTGAATTTATGACCGCTCTCGAAGAAAACGAGGGCCAGTACGAATTTAGTGAAGGAAAAGAGCAGACACCGGCCGCTTTCTTCCGTGATTTTCTTGAAGGTTTCAGTGCTCACCCTTTGTTCAAGGAGATGGCCAAACCTGCAGATGAAAAGACTGCTGCTGATACCGAATATGAAGAGGCTGAAAAACTCGCCGATGAAATTGCCGCCTATGTTGCTACCGACAGCGAATAGTCAGCCCCTGACCGAACTCAAGTAAAGGAGAACAATCATCATGGAAGAAACCACACTCAATCAGAAAACTCTGATCGCCAGCGACACCTACGACCCCGTGCTGAAAAAGCAAACCATCGGTACTGGTATTGATTTGATCGCTGGCACCATCCTTGGCCGCGTTACTGCCAGTCGTAAGCTGCTGGCCTACGCTGCTGCAAGTAACGATGGTTCGCAAAACCCTGTCGGTGTCCTGATGGAAGATGCTTCGGCAGCGGCTAGCGATGTTGACGCTGTTGTCGGCTTCCCCGGTGCCTACGTCAAGGGCAACATGATCGGTCTGGATCAGGCCGGTGAAGATGCCCTTGAGGCACGTGGCATCATCTTTATTTAACTTGTTGGGCACAGCACGCTGTGCCCCTACGATAACCATAACGAAAGGAACAATTTAATGGATCCCATTTTTCAATCCCGCGCTTTGACTGCTGCAGTCAATAAAATGCGCCCCGTTAAGACCCGTGCTCTTGATCTTATTTTCCCTCGCAAAAAGCGGCAACTGTCGAGTCTTTTTGCTTTTGATATCAAATCCAGTTCAGAGCGGATCCTGAAGAACATTAGTGTTTCTGATGCCGCTCAGGTCACGGAGAAAACAGGTCGTAAGACAATAACCTGTCAGGCTCCACGTTTTGCTGAAAAGCGCCATATCTCAGCCGCCGATTTGGAAGAGATGCGCAAGTTTGGTGATGCCGCTGCCCCCGAGTTGATGAAGGAGCGAATTGCCGATGAGCAATTTGACATGCGCACCGACGTTGACCGCACCCGTGAGTTCATGGCGATCAAGACACTCTCTGGCACTGTGGTCGATGAATCTGGTGCGGTGATTGTCGATTACAACTTCCCTGCTGAGCAAAAGCCTGTGTTGGCTGGTACCGCGAAATGGACGGATCCAGCAAGTGACCCGATTAAAAACATTCGGGCATGGAAGAAATACATTGGTGACCGAGTCGGCGTCGATAAGTTTGTGGCCATTAGTGGCAGTAAGGCCATGGATGCACTGCTCAATAATGAAGCCGCATTGGAAAAACTCAAATATTCAGCGGGAAAACAGATCGCTGAAGAGGGTCGAATTGCATCCTTGGCTGGTGTCGCCATCGATGAGTATTTTGGCAGCTACAAAGATGAGAACGGTGCTCGCCAGCAACTGATTCCCGATAATGTTTTTGCTCTTGTTGGTATCGGCCCTGATGTTGCCGCAGAGCTTTATGCTCCAGTGGTCGATCTTCAGGCGAAAACTGGCGTGGGTAAAGGCAAAGCGGCAGATCTGTTTTTCGCTAAATCGTGGGAAGTGCAAGATCCTTCTGGCCGCTGGATCAAGGTTGAGGCTCGGCCACTGCCAGTGCTATTTCAAGCCGAGTGCGTCATCTGGGTTGAGGTCTGCGACGCGTAATCATAATCAACGTGGGAGGGCTGAACCCTCCCACCTGAATTAAGGGAATTTCTCGATGACAGAATGCAAAGTTAACCCTGGGCGAAGCGTTCAGGCCGACAAAGTTTATCTACCCGATGAAATCATCACTCTCGATGAGGATGAAGCCAGAAGTCTTGAAAAACGTGGCATCGTCACCATCGTTGGTACGGCTGCTGACTCGACCAGCGACAAATCAAGTCGGCCCAATGCGAAGGATTCAATCAAGCTGGCTGAAGCGGCTGATTCCACCAATGAGCTTGATCAGCTAGCTGAAGGTGAAGACCGTTCTACTGTTCAAGCTGCAATTGATAAACGCCGTGCTGAACTGGCTGAAGACTGATAACCACTAACCACTGAGGGTGCCATGACCTACTGCATTGTTAACGGATTATCTGACTACGTGCTGCAAGCCTATCTGGACAAACTCGAAGAGTTGAATCCGGGCATTTTACAAAAGCATGTCGATGGTGTTTCCGCTGAAATTGATGATGTATTGCGCAGTCGCTACCAGTTGCCGTTGCAGTCTATCCCTGAAACCCTTTCGCGGATCTGCACGGTGATGGCGGCATTTCGGGCAGTTGGTTCCCTTACCTCGTTAATGCAAAGTGAGGGTGGTAGCAGTAACGAATGGTTACCGCTGCAAACCATGCATAAGCAGTCGTTAAAAGATTTGGCCGATATTCGCGATGGCAAGATTGATCTTGGCCTTGAGGAGCTGGGTGAAGTGAATGTTGAAGCTGACAGCACCCTGATCAGCAGTCCCGTTCGAATCTTTGATGATGATACATGGAGCAAGTTTTAATGGCTGGCGCTGGTTTCAAAATGGATTTGAGTCAACTGCACAAAATGGTTGGCGGTGGAAGTCCAGTTCAACTAAACCAAGCTTTGTGCGAAGAGTTGGGCGAGATGTTGGCCAGTTCTTCTAGGCAACGTTTTAAAGATGAGCAAGGACCAGACGGTGAGGATTGGAAAAAATCACGCCGTGCTCAGGAAGAGGGAGGCCAAACTCTGAGCGACGATGGGATATTGAAAAACTCAATAGGTTACGAAGCCAGTGACAGTATGGCGATTGTTGGCACTAATGATATTAGGGCCGCTATTCATAACTATGGTGGCGTGATCAAGCCGAAAAGCGGCGGTAAATTGGCCTTTAACATTGGAGGTAGAACAGTTTTTACCGACAAGGTCACCATGCCAAAGCGGCAATTTATCGGTATTAGTGAAGAGGATAAAGAAGAGGCTAAAGATATCATCCAGAATGATATGCACCGGAGATTTGGACTTAAATGAGAAGTTTTGCAGTCACTCAAATAAAAGCTACTGCTGTAATGGCTGGGCTAGACGAAGTCAAGGTGATTGATAAACCGCTTAGAAGCTCAATCACCGATCCTCTGCCGCGCATTGAATTGGAATATCTGGCTGAAGATCTGACCTTTAAAAGTAAGCGCATTGCCAAATTCAACAGCCCTGATGACCCGCAAAAGTACCGTCGGGTGCGTAAACAACGATACCGCGAGAAGCTCACACTTCGTGTCACGGTTTGGGCTGACAATAAAATTTGGTTAGAGAGTTTCGTCAAAGCATTTTTGTTGGCATTACCGAACAAAGTAGCAGATGGCGACAACAACTTGGTCACTATTTCCGCCAGCCGTGCAGTACGCGGAGGCTTTGAAAGTAAGGCGGTGGAGGTGTTTAAAAAACGCTCCAACGCACTTCATATCAACTTTATTGGGATGCTTTGCAGTGATCAAGACATCCCGCTCATAACAGACGTCAACCTGAAGGATGGCGTCGACTATAAGGAGCAATCTTAATGGCTAAACCACGAAAAAAAGCGTCTGCCAAAGATCTGCAGCCCGTTGAAAGCTTAGCTGTAGATTTAAGTATCCCACCATGGGAATTGGCAGGAATGATGCGAGCGGCAGGCTGGGCTGAAGGTAAACAAGTTACAGCAGATGAATTCGCGGACGCACTACAGCGTTTCCGCAGTCGCCGTGTTGGTGGTGGAAAAATCTAAACCACATGAGAAGCGATGTTGATCGACTCGAGGAGAATAGACCATGAATGATGTGTTTGAATTTTTGATCGACGGTACCAGCGGCCTCGCTCCAGGCGGAGTTGAGGGTGCATGTATCGTCACGGGTGTCTGTAGTGTCGGCACAGTAGGTAAAGGCTACCTGCTCGGCAAGTCGAGTGACTTAGAAGCGCTGCTTGGCGTTGGCCCACTTGTTGACCGCTTGCGCGATCTGTTTGCCGCTGGCGGTCAGGCTCCTATTGCTATTGCCGTACCCGTAGCAGGGTTGGCTGGCGCGTATGTCAGTGCTGTAACCCAAACTGGCACAGGGCCACTAGCAACCTCAAGTGGTGTGGTGGCCGAATCGGCCGATGTGATTGTACGCATTGCCTCTGATGGTGCTGCAGGGACGGCCAAGTATGAGCTGAGCGAAAATGGCGGTGCTAATTTTGCTGAAGCCATAGTCGTGCCAGTGAACGGACAAATTACTCTTGGTAGCACAGGTATCACCCTAACGCTTGCTGAAGGCTCTCTGGTAGCCGCTGATGAATATGCGTTGTTAATCCGTAATGAGATCGGCCCAGTGGTCAAAATTGGTACTGGCCCTGACATCAGCACAGCGGGCACACCACTGGCGGCGGCAGAAGTTGCGCTACGTATCACCGCTGGTGGTGGCCACAATGTTGGCACATATCAAATAAGTGTTGACGGTGACAACTTTGGCCCGATCCGCACAATTCCAGTCGATGGCTTGATTGCTGTTGGCAGTACGGGGGTTACGATCACTGTGCCTGATCAAGAGATGGTGTTGGGCGATAGCTACACCTTTAATGTGTTGGCTCCCGTGCCGTCGATCAGCGCGGTGCTTACTACTATAGAACAGCCATTGTCACTCTACGACGTTGAGTTTGTTTATGTGGTGGGTGCCAGCGATTCTGCCGATTGGGCGGCGATGGGTGCAAAGGCAGATGTGTTGTGGAACCTGCATCGGCCAACATTCTTCATTTGTGAAAGTCGCCTGCCCTACGCCAACGAAACTTTAGACGATTGGGCGGCGGCACTGATTGCTGATAAGCAGGGCTTTGCACATCGCTTTGTGTCGTGCGTTACCGCCCATGGCGAAGTGTCAGACAGCACCGGAAAGCGCCTAGTACGCAACTGGGCAGGATTGTTTTCTGGGCGACTGTTGTCAATTCCGGTAATGCGCGCTCCTGGTCGGGTGCGTGATGGTGGAATTTCACAGGGTAGCTTGCCCGATCTGTACACCGAAGGTCACCAATCACAGCTAGAGAGCAATGGCTACGTGACGGCAAAGCATTATGCAGGGTTGAGTTCTGCCTATTGGGGTGATGAAAAGACCTTGGCCGATGTGACCAGTGATTATCAGTATTTGACGGTGTTACGCACGGTGTTTAAGGCGGTGCGTAAGGCTCGTATTGCGGCGTTGAAGTCGATGTATGACGAGGCTGGTGATCCTGTTGCTGAAGGTGGAGCCGCTGGGCTGAACTACCTTAAAGCCAACATTGAGACTGCACTGAATACCATGGTGGCTGCCGTGCCTTGCGAGCTGGCCGCAGGGTTGGCTAATATCCCAAATGGGCAAGATATCGTTAATAACGGCGTGGCTGTAGAGCTGGATCTGATCGGCATTCCGATTATCCGCAAGATCAAGCTGTTCGCTCGTTACATCTATGCTGGCAGTGGTTTTGATCCACGACTGCAAGGCTAACAGAGAGGATAAGTAAATGGCAATCAACGGGAACTTTTACGACTGGGAATCAGTCGATATTCAGACACCGAGCGGTGTCACTGTCGGTCTGACCGATATCAGCTACAACGATGAACGTGGGATCGAGGCTCGCTACGGCAAAGGAGCAAAGGCACGCGGTTATGGTCGCAAGAACTACAAGGCCAGCGGCAGTGCAACGATGGATCGCGATGAGTTTGAGCGTTTACGCAAGGCCGTTGGTGGTTCAGTGCTCAAGGCAAAGCCATTCCCGATCGTTTGCGCTTATGCCAACGAAGATCAGGAAACCATCACTGATACCCTGCCTGACTGCAAGATTACCAAGGTCGATACCAGTGCCAAGCAGGAAGATGACAACACTGGTGTGATTAAGGTCGATTTTACGATCCTTTCGCCGATCAAGTGGAACGGCGAAGATGCTTATTAACACAGGCCATGAGGGCACAGCACGCTGTGCCCCTACGGTAGATATTTAACACCCCTTTAAAGGAGCCTTAAAAATGGCTGAAAACCAAGAAAAACCAGTAACAGCTTATAAGGAATTTTCTCACAGTTTTGTGCCGTTTGATGGCGATGAAGAGGTTCAAGTGATTCATCACTTTAAAAAGCCAACCTCATCCCGCATTGATCGCACTGTGGCCGATTTGCGCAAGTCGCCAGGGCGGGCATTTAAAAACCTGTTGACCGAACTGGTGGATCCTGCTGAGAAACAACAGCTGGAAGACAACCTGAAAAAATACCCAGGACTGCCGAACACCTTTGGTAACGGCATTCTCACCCGTATGGGATTTGGTGAACTGGGAAACTAATTAAGCAAGCCAAGGCGGATCAGGCTAGCAACGGCATTAAGCAATACGCTGCCCTGATCCGTTTCTGGTGCCATGAAACACCTGCAGAGGATCTTGAAGAGTTTGCTAGTCAGGTTGCCTCAGCGGATTGGATTGAGACACGAGTGATGAAGGACTTGGCTGAGGTTTCAAAGAATTGATGGAGGGAGGATAAAGGGGTAATGGACGGACTTTTTTCAGTACAAGCAGTGATGGGTTTAGTGGACAATATTACTGGCCCGCTACGCAATATCGGCCGTGGTCTTGATTCTACCGACACTAAGGTTGAGTCCCTAGGCAGTCGCATGGGTAAGCTGACTAAGATGATGGCTCCTCTGGCGATTGGGGCTGGGTTGCTGGTGGCAGGGCTAAGCCCGGCAATCAGCACAGCGGCTGATTTTCAGGCCTCTATTTCTGGTGTTGGGGCGGTGTCACGGGCCAGTGTCGCTGATATGGCCTTACTGGAGAGGTCGGCTCTCGATCTGGGGGCCAGCACCGCTTGGAGTGCTTCGGAGGTGGCCAGTGCCGAAAAGTCATTGGCCATGGCGGGTTACGATGTTCAGGAGAATATTGCCGCCTTGCCGGGCATCCTCAGTCTAGCATCTGCCGCTCAGGAAGATCTTGGTATGACTGCCGATGTCGCCTCCAATATCCTCAGTGCTTTTCGTTTAGAAGCGGATCAAACTGGACAGGTTGCTGACATTTTGACGGCCGCCTTTACCTCATCCAACACGACCCTTGCGGGATTATCGGCAACCATGGCTAATGCCGCGCCAGTTGCTGCAGCCGCAGGGGCATCGCTGGCCGATGTCGCTGCCATGGCTGGCAAGCTTGGTGATCAGGGTATTAATGCGGCGGTTGCCGGAACAAGCATCAAGATCATGTTCCAGCGCTTACAAGCTCCAGTCGGTGCGGCATCAAAAATGTTGGGCAATATGGGTATTGTCACCAAGGATGCAGCCGGAAACATGCTGCCAATCTTTGATATTTTGCAGCAGATTGAAGGTGCTACCGCAGAACTGGGCAGTGCAGATAAAGCCGCTGCCTTGCAATCTATTTTCGGGGCTGAAGCTGTTGGCAGTGTTACCGCGCTGATGGCGACAGGAGTTGATGTGGTGCGGCAATATTCTTCAGTTCTTGATGCATCCACCGGTGCAGCGGCCGAGGTTGCCGCTCGCCAGCTCGACAACTACAACGGTGCCTTAACCATCATGGGTAGCGGCTGGGAAGCTTTAAAAATCAGTATTGGTAAGAATTTTCTACCCATCTTAACCCCGTTAATTCAAGGCGTTTCGGTCGTTTTCGGTTGGTTTGTTGCTTTGGCTAATAACCCACTGGGTAAAGCGTTGATTGTTCTGTCGGGAATAATTGCTGTAACGGTGATTGGCTTTACCGCTTGGACGGCGACCGTTTGGGCTGTCAGTGCTGCTATGCCGTTTGTCACGGCATCCCTATTACCGCTCAAAACCGCTTTGATCAGCACAGGCACAGCTACTTGGGGTTTCATTGCCGGCCAATATCAAGCCTTAACTGCTTCAATTGCTGCTGCAGGCGGATTCAGGGCGTGGGCAGGACAGATTAATCGTGGTGCTATCCCAGCCATGTGGGGTTGGGTGCGCACTACGGCTTCGGCGTTGATCCCTTCAATCATTTCTGCCGCTACGGCTACGTGGGGGTTTGCCGCAGCAACAATAGCAGCGACGTGGCCCATTATTGCCGTGGTTGCTGGCATTGCCGCCTTAGTCGCAGGATTTGTCTGGCTCTACCGTAATATTGAGTTTGTTACCGTTGCCGTAGATGCGGTGATGTATGCCATCGGCTGGGGTCTTGGCTTTATGATTAAGGCGGGGAAAGGTTTTATCACCGCCATTGCCGATCCGTGGTTATTTATTCAGGCCATTTGGTGGGGTGCTGGTGAGGTTTTCGGTTTCGTGGTCGATTGGATCGCTTCGAAAGCGGATGCCGTAGTGGGTGCCATCACTTGGGCTTTTATGAACCTAACTCCTGTCGGTTGGCTGATTCAAGGGTTTTCAGCGGTTCAAAATTTTCTCTCTAGCATCAATCTGTTTGACGCTGGTCGCAAGATTCTGGGCTCTCTGGTTAACGGTATCAAGTCGATGTTAAGTGCTCCTGCCGATCTGATCCGTAGTGGCTTTGATCTGGTACGCAATCTACTACCGTTTAGCGATGCCAAAGAGGGCCCGCTTTCGAGCTTAACCCTTTCTGGCGCACGGATCATGGAGACCATGGGTGTCGGTATTCAATCCGCTGCGCCTAACCTACATAAAACAGTTGCCGCCTCTTTGGCTGGGATAACGCTGGCCACTGCGTCACCTGCGTTAGCTATTGAAACACCACCCGTTGCTGATGTGCAAGCACAGGCCGAATGGATGGCTGCTACGCCAACCTCACCTGTATTGCCAGATATTGCAGCTAGTGCGGCATGGCAGGCACAGCCGCTGGTTACTCCGCAAGTTGCTGATCTGCAGGCACAAGCTGAATGGATGGCTGCTACACCAACCTCACCTGTATTGCCTGATATCTCAGCTAGTGCGGCATGGCAAGCACAGCCTCTTGTTGCACCGGAGTTACCCAACCTATTGGCTCAGGCACAATGGCAAGCTGCCCCTCTCGATACACCGACATTACAACAACCAGCACCACCGAAACAGCCTGAACAATTAAAATCTGCGGAACAGACGCAAACCAAGGGCCTGACTGCTCGCAGCGCGGGGAAGAATGTACACATCCACATCGGCAATATCACCCTGCCTGCTGTTGCCAATGCTGACGATTTAGTTAAGCAGTTGCAAGCTTTTGTGGAGTCTTACGATGGTTGATGGCTATTTGACGTTTGCAGATGGCGAGGTGCGGTTGGGTGATTCTTTATTGCCGGGCAATTTAGTATCGCAAACCATTCGTGGTGCGGTGCGCTTTGATGAAGCTGAAGCCGATGGCATGAGTGGCACCGTGAAGACCCCCATGGGCTGGACGGATGCCGATATTGTGCTGACTCTCGATCTGCTCTGTGATGAGCAGTCGGACTGTTATGACAAGCTGACTAGTATTAATCAGGTGTTTAAAGGGGCTGATAACGGAGCCAACCCCAAAGTTTATACCGTGACCGGCCGACATTTACGGGCGCGTGGAATTGACCAAGTAGTGTTTTCAGGTTTGGACAGCTCTGAAGATGATCAAAACGATGTGGTCCAAGTCACGTTGGCTTTTGACGAGCATGTGCCCGTGATCGTCAGGCAGGAGGGACAGGTTGTTGCCAGTGATCAAGCAGTTGGCACAGCACCTCAAGTAACAGCGGTCGATCCTGAACCTGAAGCAACATTGGCTGATGATAGTAACCCATTTACTAAAGGCTTAAACGAGGGGCTGTCGTAATGCAAATTTCAGGAATACGCACCCATATAACGATTGGTAGATCACATATTCTACGCTGTCCGCGCTGTGTGATTGTATCGGAACGGCATCGGCCGCTCCAGGTGGCAACGTTGACCTTGCCCGATGCCACTGCTGAGTTATTCCGCAACTTCAAGCGTGACGACGTCGTGCAGATCCAGCTCGGCTATCGCAACCAACAGCCAGCAATTTGGAACGGTACGGTGCAACGGATTTGCCAAGGAACAACCCGCGATCAAATTGAGATTCGCGCTGTCGACAAGGCTTTACCTCTGACCACCACCCTCCTCACTCAGGTGTGGGAGAACGAAACACCAGAGGCCATTGTGGCATACGCCATACGTCAAACAGGCTTGCCGCTTGGTCGCATTAGTCAAACAGGCAGGGTGCTACCAAAGGTCGTGGCCAGCAATATAACGGTGTGGCAGTTGGTACGCCAGATTGCCGCTAGTTGTCAAAAAGCATTTGATCTCGACATGAGCCATTGGGCGCTGTGGCTTGGTAGTGCGGGGGTGAATTGGGGTGATTTTGATGAACCAGGACCAGTACCTGTTATTGCTACAGGAGCTGGATTATTAACCCACGAGCCTAATTTTGATCCCTTTGGCCGAAGTCGAATTATCTCTTTGTTGCAGCCTAGTTTGCGGCATAGCCAGCAGTTTGGCATCAAGGATGTTAAGCGAGGTATAGAGGCTAAACATCGAGCGTTGCGGGTTGAGCAAGCAATTGAACCAACCAAAGTGCGAACACTCATCGATTACGGAGTTGAAAATGGCTGGGTCTAATTCAGATTTAAAGAATTTGCTCAAGCGGGTCGTTGAATTGGTGATGCCGAACTTGCGTGCTTACTATCGGATGCCGCGCAAGGGGCTGGTGGTGAAGAGCTATGCAAGTGATGGTCGTTACTACGCCGATGTGCAGCCCCTGCGTAACGATGACAGTGTCGACAACAATGAACCGGTCATCCCTAAAGTAGAGATCCCCATTTTATGGGGAGGGCCAGAGCGCGGAGTGGTGTGTCCGCCCGAGGTTGGTACGCTGTGCGATATCACCTACTACGATGGTGATCCAGATTATCCGCGTCTTTCGAATTTCCGCTGGCAAAGCAACAAAGCACCTGTGTGTGAATTGGGTGGTTTTATCATTCAGCAGAAGCCCGGTGTTTATATCAAGATCACTGCTGAAGGAAACATTGTCCATAAAACACCAAGCGATCGCATCAATGAGATCGGCGGCAATAAAACAGAAACAGTCGGTGCAGATTGGAATATTAATGTTGGTGGTTCAGCCGCTATTAAAGCTGCAACAAGTGCCACGATTCAGGCACCGCAAATTAACCTGTTAGGCAATGTTTCCACCTCGGCCGCTGGTGGTGGTACGGCAACCGAAACCAAGACAGCGAATACCGAACAAACGGGTAGTTTTAAGTTGATTGGTGACTTTGATGTGGAGGGCAATATTCGCGCCTCAGGATCAATCATTGATGAGGGCGGCAATACCAGCAACCACAATCATTAAGGGTGGATATGACTGACATTTACGGACAGGACATAAAGCTCGATACGGCGGGTCAAGCGATGGTGGCCGCCAACGGTGAACTTATACTGACCGAAGGCGTTGAGACAGGTGTGCAAGATATTCAGTTACGTCTACGCCAACCATTGGGTGAACTGTTTTATGACATTGAGTTTGGCGCGCTGATTTATCAGTGGATTAAAGAGGAGAACACGTCTGCCAACCGCATGGGTTTTGAGACTGAAGTGGAGCGACGTGTGCAGCTTGATCCACGCGTTGTACCAGGAACTTCAGCTTGCAAAATTATCAGTTGGAACGAAGTTGGAATAACTGCTCGCTGCGAGTGGCAGTTTATTGATGAAGATCATCCGTTTAACTTGGTGATCGAAATGGACAGCGTCAAACAGGAGATGGTGATCAAAGATGTTAATCCGCGAATTGGTTAACCGTAGTCTCGATGAAATTCGTCAAAGTCTATTTGATCGGATCAATGACAAACAAGAGGAGTACGCCGCTAAAGGGTGGCTACCGAACCGCCTCAACTTAAATAAAGGGATCGTGCGTGGCCTGATCGAGATATGGGCGTGGGGTCTCTATCAACTGTATCAATTTTTGGCGGTGGTACTTAAGCAAGCGTTTGCTGATTCGGCCACAGGGCCGTGGTTAGATTTGCACTGCAAACAGGTGGATGTGTACCGCAAGGTGGCTACGAAGGCGAAGGGTCTAATCTACTTGATGCGTGTTGATCCTGTTGGCAATGTGCCGCTTCAAGCTGGCCGTATTGTTAGAACCCTACCTGATGGCATGGGGCAAGTTTACCGCTTTGTTACCGTTGCCGATGTCGTGCTGATTGATGGTGAAACGGAGATTGCAGTTGAGGTGATTGCTGAAGAGTATGGCCAAGGCGGCAATGTTACCACGGGCCAAATTTGCGAGATTGTTACCACCATTGACGGCATTGATACGGTTGAAAACCGTGCGGATTGGTTAAGTAGTGAAGGAACCAATGCCGAGTTAGATCCCCCGTTGTTCGAGCGTTACACGCTAGCGTGGACGGGGCTGAATGGCGCAACCAAGCATGCGTACGAAGCTTGGGCACGCAGTGTGACTGGTGTGGTGGCCGCAACGATACTTGATCAGCACCCACGAGGACAAGGCACGGTGGATGTTGTGCTCAAGGGTGCAGCTGGGATGCCAACTCAGGCGTTGATTGACGAGGTCGACACCGTAATTAAAGGCACTGGAAACGGTGATGAGAAACAGCCGATCAATGATGATGTGCTTGTTAAGTCTCCCACTCCAATCAATGTCACTATCGTTGCCGAGCTAGTACTGACCCATGGTGCTCCGGTCGACATTGAAGCACAAGCTGAAGCGCGGGTTCGGGCAATGTTTGAGCAGGTGGAAAATGTCAGTGATGTGCCGCCGCTGAAGATTGGTCAGGATTTGCCGCTCGATCTGTTGCGCTGGGCAGTGTTGGCAGTGGACGGCGTGAAAAAGGTCAATATCACCAGCCCAGCCGTCGATGTTGAAGTTGCAGGTGATGGTCTGGCGGTATTGCAGGCTGTAACCCTAACCAGCACATGGGCAAGTGAGGCGTAGATGGGTCTATTTGGCGAATACTTTAAGAAAACGCTGCGCTGGTTGCCTTCAGCCAGCCTTGGACCGCTGGCTGTGTTGACTGAAGGTATCGCTTTGGCTCTAGATAGCGCCCGCGAGCATGTTCTGTGGCTGAGGGATCAGTTTTTGCCCGCATTGTGCGATGACGAGTCCTTAGAGCATTTTGCGCGTAGCCGTGGGATCACCCGTGCCTCAATGGAGATCGAAGAACATTACCTTGGCCGCTTGCGATCAGCGTATTTGTGGTGGGCTAGAGGCGGGCGTAGCAGCTCGATAGAGCTGGCACTGACCCGCTATTTTGGTTTCGAATCGGCCACGGTAGTATCGCTACGCGATGAAGATCCAGACCGTTGGGCGGAGTTTCGAGTTGAGCTGGATGTGCTGGGTGGCGATCTAACCATGGGCTTTAAGCAAGCCGAGTGGGCGATTAACGAAAATAAGCCTGCTCGTTCAAGGTTGGCAGGTATAAAGATTAAGTGTGAGCAAGCATCACCTGTTTATCTTGCCGCCACAATCCAGTCATCCGAACACGTTAGCGTGCAGCCGTGGGCCATCACTGAACTATCAACCACCGGCACGTTATATTTCGGCGGGGCAATCCAGCACACCGATATTGTATCTATCTATCCAGCATCATGGTCACCTGATGCCATCACTGAGCTTAACGGTGTTGCCGCTCTGTTTATTGCAGCGGTGCTGTTGCAGCGCGAAACCGTTGATGTTTATCCACAACAGTAGGGAGGCAAAAAAATGAATAAATATTACACACTGATAACCACCATCGGCCAAGCCAAGCTGGCCGCAGCAACGGCCAGCGAGGATTCTATTAATCTGGCCAGCATTGCCGTGGGCGATGGCGACTACACGCCCAGTGTGGGCCAAACATCGCTGGTTGGCGAAAAGTGGCGCGCCAGCTTAAGTACCGTACAGGCCGATGCCGCCAACCCTGGCCGCGTGATCGCTGAGGGCGTTGTGCCGCCGGAGGTTGGTGGGTGGTATATCCGCGAGGTGGGCCTATTCGATGCCGATGGTGACCTGTTCGCCGTTGCCAGGTTTCCCGAAACTTACAAGCCAGTGCTTGAGTCTGGCAGCGCCAAAGATCTGTTTCTGCGCCTCTACCTTGAGATTGGCAGTGCCGCAGCAGTAACACTGTCAGTTGATCCATCGTTGGTGTTGGCGACCCGCGAATACGTCGGTGAGCAGACCAACCCGCTAGCTATTGGCATGCAAGAAGCGTTAGCGCGGGCATCACAGAATCAAAAATCAATTGATGAGGTTCGCCAGCGCATATTCGCGCAGGGCACGATCCATATCAAAAACAAGCACGTGATTAAGGGTTTCGTGCTCACAAGAGCCGATGTGCGTTATCTGCATCTATCTGAAACTGGCACTGTTGGCACCGGTGAGAGCATTGCTCGTATCGACGGCGGCTATGCAAAGTTGGTCGATGACGATCTGGAAATAGCGGTGCCAGAGAATTTTGGCGATGAAGATCTGACCCGCTATGCCTACTTGGTTGATCTTGGCGTTGGTGAATATGGCGTGTTACTCGGTGACACTGTGCCGCTTGCTGCCATATTGCTTTATACCGTAACCATCCCCGCTGGCAATACTGGCAACGACATCAGTGCTGTAGGCCTCATAGATAATCGACTAATTAACGACCCGCAGTCGTGGCTTGTTGCCGCATTACCGAATGCCTACGTGCCGCTGACATATCCTTTGCCTACCGGACAAAACTACGATGTTCTGCTGACGGTTGAGTCAGCGACTAATCGTGCGGCCGTGGGTGATCTGTACCCATACGATAAACAGGATAATGGCTTTAAGGTTGGCTTTAGCGGAACAGCAGACAACGTGCTTGTCCGCTACACCGTAGCAGCAATAAATAGAGATTAGGAGACCAAACATGATCATTAAACACGTTGCATCAGGCCCAGTGGCCAGTTACAGCCTAGAAGGTTTAGTATTGACGGTTGCTGGGCATATTGTTGACCTCGCTGAGTGCCAAACTGACGTTATCGCCACAGTAGATTTGACTGCAGATCGCGATGGAGTAGTTGCCGAAGGGCTATCTGGTAGTTATGTAGCCAGCGTGGTGATCCCACCGCGTCAATATCATTTTGTCGACAGCGGAAAGCTTGGACTTGACGACCAGCCGGCCATGTTGCGCCAAGCTTTGCCGCTCAATGTCGCTGCTGTGCAGCTATTTTTGTGGCCAGTAAAAAACAACCCAACTCAAGGAGAGTAATTATGAGTTTAATCATCTCAACCCCCGATATGTTGCGCCAAAGCGTTGAAGCCGCCAGCGGTGGCAAAAATACCGTTATGTATGACGATAAAGGCTACCCGAGCATAATGGTCGAGATCCCTAAATTTAACCTGGAGGATATCGACCCAGCATTGGGTTCTGGAGTGCATCCAGCGTTTATTGTTAATGGGGTCGAAAAAAAATCGATCTTCATCGGTAAGTATCAGGCGACCGTGCACGACGATCGCGCGTTATCGTTACCGGGGCACGATCCGGCAACCTACGTTGATTTTGACACCGCTCTTGCTCGATGCAAAGATAAGGGCGCAGGTTGGCACCTGATGACAAACGCTGAGTGGGCGGCCATTGCGCTTTGGTGTTGGAAAAACGGTACCATGCCGCGTGGCAATAACAACTACGGCCGCGATGTTGGCCAAAAGCATGAAGTCGGTAGATTAACGCAGGATGGTGTTGTCCTTGGTACTAGCGGCACCGCGCGTACCGCCACTGGCAGTGGTCCGGCAACATGGAGCCACGATCATACCCCTGACGGTATCTCTGATCTTAACGGCAACGTTTACGAGTGGAACGGTGGACTGCGCATTAATGACGGCGAAATACAGGTACTGGAAAACAATAACGCTGCCGATAGCACTAAAGATCAGTCTGCTGCTAGCGCGCTATGGCGTGCAATTGCCGCTGCCGATGGCTCGCTTGTCGATCCGGGTACCGCTGGATCACTGAAATATGATGCCACTGGGTCGACAGGAGCGGGCAGCGTACAAATTGACACTGTCGTTGATAACCAATCCGACGGCACTACATACGCTGCTAGTGTTTTTGAGACCGTGTCTGCCGACACCGGCATCACTGTGCCGGAGCGGTTGTTGCAACTCGGCCTAGCCCCCGCTGGCACAGGCCTTGGCGGCGATTATATCTATGCGCGCAATATCGGCGAGCGGTTGCCGATCCGTGGCGGTCGGTGGAACACTGGCACGAGTGCTGGAGTGTTCGTGCTCGACCTGGGTTACGGGCGCTCGAGCTCGTACAGCAGTCTCGGCTTTCGCCCCGCTTTTGTGCTCTGATGGCTGAAATCTGTTTATCGCGCGATAGCGCGGGGTTTTGTCTGTGAGCGATTTAGCTGTTAAGCAGAAGGCTGAAGATATGATTGCTTATGGCTACGTGGCGTTGCGCCAGTTTCCAAAGTCGGAACGCCACGTTTTATCGCAAGAGATTCGCCAGAGTTTATGGCGGCTATTGCGATTGATTGTTGTGTGTAACCGCCGTTATTACAAAAAGACGACACTCCAAGATTTGGACGCTGAGCTAGACCTGTTGCGCTCGCAAGTTCGAATGGCTCAATCGCTGGGTTATTTGCCGTTCAAGAAGTACGAAGTGTGGAGCAG
>NBLX01000166.1 GCA_002084705.1 Desulfobacteraceae bacterium 4572_35.1 | reverse complement strand
ATATGGCGGCAGCTAGTGTGCATGTGATGGAACTGGCCGAAGATCTCTATAGTCAGAACACCCAGCCGATGCTGTCACATATTAATGTTGGTACTGGGGTGGATTGTACTATTCGTGAATTGGCGCAGACGGTTGCTAAGGTGACGGGGTTTGAAGGGCAGTTGACGTTTGATGTTAGTAAGCCTGATGGTACCCCGCGCAAGTTGCTGGATGTATCACGGTTGCAGACGCTGGGTTGGCAAGCCACCATTGCCCTTGAAGATGGCTTGCGTCAGACCTACCAGTGGTTTTGTGATCATCAACATGATTTTCGGATTTAAAGTTAGTTTTTGCCATAGAAGCATGGGGATCAAACTCAAGGATAAGGACAGGATGGTAGATCTTGAAACAATAGAATTCAGCTTTGTTTTTACGAATTTTTGTCCGCTTGTGTCAGTGTGCGTCTGGTGAGCCAAAGAGAATTTGATTTTCTAATGGAGTAGTGATGGATTGCCGTGATCTTACATATGAAATCAATGGGGCCGTGTTTGAGGTTAATCGTGTTTTGGGCTCTGGTTTTCTTGAGAAGGTTTATGGAAACGCTCTTATGACCGAGTTGTTGAAACGTGGCGTTAATGCGCAGCAACAGGTAGCTATAAATGTTGTATATAAGGATAATATTGTCGGCGAATATTTTGCTGATATTATCGTCGAAAATAAAGTTGTTCTGGAACTTAAAGCAATTGATGCACTTAAAAAGATACACGAAGCTCAGTTGCTTAACTATCTTAAAGCTACAGGGTTAAAGATTGGTTTTCTGGTAAACTTTACTTACCCAAAAGCTGAGATTAAGAGATTTATTTTTTAGCCACAGACGCACATGGACAGGGCAGGACGGTAGGTCTTGAAACAATAGAATTCAGCTTTGTCTTTACGAGTTTTTGTCCGCTTGTGTCAGTGTGCGTCTGTGGCCAAATTGCCTTTAGTGTTTTTTGAATAAAAGGATAAATGTATGTTGCTCCCCGTTATTATGTGTGGTGGTTCTGGTACTCGTTTGTGGCCGTTGTCGCGTCAAATGTATCCTAAGCAATTTATTCCTTTGGTCGGGGATTCAACCATGCTCCAAGAGACTGTTCACAGGCTTGATGATGTGACTCATACCGAGCCATATCTGATCTGTAATGAGCAACACCGTTTTCTGGCTGCTGAACAGTTGCGCCAGTTGGGTAAAGATGACGCGGTGATTATGTTAGAGCCGGAAGGGCGCAATACCGCCCCAGCAATTGCGCTGGCGGCCTTGCATGCTATAGCTCAAGGTGATGATCCATTACTTTTAGTGCTGGCTGCGGATCATCTTATTGCCGATGTTCCGGCATTTCATGCTGCAATCAGGGTAGCGCAACCTTTGGCAGAGCAGGGGAAACTGGTTACTTTTGGTATCGTTCCCTCTCATGCTGAAACTGGTTACGGTTATATTCAGCGAGGAGCAACTTTCGATGAGGACGTCGCGCAGGGTTGTCTTGTCAAGAGGTTTGTTGAAAAACCGGATGCCAATACCGCGCAACAGTATATTGATAGCGGTGAATACTTCTGGAACAGCGGGATGTTTATGTTTCGGGCTAGTCGTTACTTGGAAGAGCTGCAACGGTACCATCCCGATATGGTTGCGTGTTGTCGGGCTGCTTTGGCGTGTTGTCGGGCTGCTTTGGATGGTGGCGGTCGTGATATGCATTTTATTCGTGTCGATCATGATGTGTTTTTGTCTTGCCCTGCAAATTCAATTGATTACGCAGTGATGGAAAAGACGGATAACGCGGCGATGGTACCTTTGGATGCTGGGTGGAATGACATTGGTTCGTGGTCGGCACTGTGGGAAGTGGGCAATAAAACCGCTGAAGGCAACGTGGTGAAGGGTGATGTTCTTCTTGAAGACACGCATAATAGCTTTGTCCATTCTAGTCAGCGTCTTGTAACCACCATTGGCATACAAGATCTTATTGTCGTTGAAAGCCAAGATGCTGTCCTTGTCGCGCATAAGGATCATGTACAGGATGTTAAAAAAATAGTCGAGTGTCTTAAGGTGACTGGGCGTAATGAACATCAGACTCATCGTGAAGTTTATCGGCCATGGGGTGTTTATGACGCGATTGATGTTGGGGAACGCTACCAAGTCAAACGTATTACGGTCAATCCTGGGGCCAAACTTTCAGTGCAGATGCATCACCATCGCGCAGAGCACTGGATTGTGGTACATGGCACAGCAAAAGTGACACGGGGGAAAGAGACATATTTAGTCACGGAAAACCAGTCAACCTATATTTCGGTTGGAGAAGTCCATGCGTTGGAAAACCCCGGCGTGATTCCGCTGGAACTTATTGAAGTTCAGTCGGGTAGTTATTTAGGGGAAGATGATATTGTCCGTTTTGAAGATCAGTATGGTCGAGTTGAGAGTGGAGTCGTAGATTGATGAAGGTTTCCATTGTAACCGTTTGTTATAATAGTGAGGCAACGATTCGGGATACGATCGAATCGGTGCTAGCTCAAAGTTATTCAGATATTGAATACATTATTGTCGATGGTGCTTCGTCTGATAGAACCATGGCGATTATTGACGAATATAGGGATCGTATTACCAACGTTGTCAGTGAATCGGACAAGGGGATTTACGATGCAATGAATAAGGGCATCAAGCTGGCGACCGGGGATGTGGTTGGGATTCTAAACTCGGACGATTTTTATCAAAACAATGCTGTGATTCACGATGTGGTTTGTCATTTTGATTCTTTTACTGATTCTGATGTTGTTTTTGGTGATGTGGTTTTTGTTGCACCAGGTAATTTAGAAAAAATCATTCGTTTTTATCGGTCTGGTCACTTTAGACCCTGGAAGCTCAGATTTGGTTGGATGCCACCGCACCCTGCAACTTTTATCAAGAAGCGTGCTTACGATCAGTTTGGCTTATATTCTCTGGGTTTTAAAATATCCTCTGATTATGAGATGTTTGTTCGCTTGCTGCTGGTGCATAAGTTGTCCTTTTCCAGAATAAATAAAGTTCTCGTCAGGATGCGTACTGGAGGGGTGAGTACCGCTGGTATAAAAAGCCGCCTTCTTTTGAATAAAGAAATAGTTCGAGCTTGTAGGAAGAATGGCATTTACACAAATCTGCTATTCGTGCTTTCTAAGCTTCCTTTTAAGCTGATGGAGTTGTTTTATCGGCCATCGGAGCGATTAGAATGAGTTGTGGGACACAAGACACTATAGGACACTCACTTTGTCAGGGCAAATTTGTTCTAACCCACAACCGCACATGTTACCGTAGAGTTTTTTGTCATTCTCAAATAATCGAGAACCGTGCGGGGGTTCATTGCAAGTTGCTGCATTTTTTGTGCCACACTTTTTGCTCCCTTGGATTTGATCAATTCTGGTGCAATAGGACACCCACTTTGTTGCAAAATCGTGAATCTTCCAGTCAATAATAATCTTCAAAGAAGAACTATGGGACAGGCACTTATCGATTGACATGAAAGCATCGCGTGAGCTGTTGGATGCTGTTTGATTTTTTTTCTGAATGGAGCATATGTTTTTTAGTCCATGTCCTGAAGTGTCGTTTACAATGGTTTTGATGGTATGCAAAGTTGTTGGTTTTGCCAGTTAGTTGTTTTTGTATCCGGTTATGCTATAGTGTGGGTATGAGTGAATTGGATATGAGGAAAGCTGAACTGAGTTTTTGGGAAAAATTATTTTTTGCCTCATTTGCGGCGGTTTTTGGTTTGGCTGGTTGGTTTACCGCTAACCATGAGCAGGCAGGTGTAGCTTTTGTGATCGCGTCAAGTGTAGCTTTTGCCTGTGCAGCTTTTATGGTTATTGTTTCTTACCGAAAAGTTCAGACGATTATTAAGGAAATAGGGGAGATCTGATTATGGGTGAAATAATTATGATATTAATGCCTCAATTTTTGTTTATATTGCATGGGATGCTACTCACTCCAAGAGATAGTTCAAACCTAGAGAACCACGAATGAATGGTATGGGACAGCTACTATAGGACACCTGGACAGCTACTATAGGACACCCACTTTGTTGGAGATTGTTGAACCCGATGTTAATGGATTTCTCGCCCATGATCTTCACGGGTGGGAGCAGGCACTCCGTGATCTTTTAAATAACCAGGAGTTGCGGCGACAAATGGGCAAAAAAGGCCGTGAGCTGGTTGCTATAGGACACCCACTTTGTTGACATAGTCTGTGACGTGAATCTCATAGTTGACACATGAAACCTCATAAGTAATAATAACTATTATTACTATTCAGGAGGAGACCATGCCAACTAGTGTTGCATTGAGCGTACATTTTGAAAAATTTATCCGTCAGCAGGTTAATTCAGGACGATACAATAATGGCGTTGTTGAATGCTGAGTTGTGTAAAGCTGTTGCCTTGGGACTCAATAGTGGTTCTGATGTCTGTGGTGAGTCCGTTTTTGATCGGCTTGAGCAAAAATACCAGAGCATGAGTGGGTCAGTTGACTGATGTCTTTACTCTTTACACCGATGGCAGAACATGATTTAGAGGGGATTGGTGATTATATTGCGAGGGATAACCCTCGACGAGCATTAACTTTCATTCGCGAAATCCGTCAACAATGTAAACAAATCAGTGAAAGACCAACGATATACTTATTGCGTTCAGAGATTGGCGAAAATATTCGTTCCTGTGTCTTTGGTCGCTATGTTGAGTTTACTAAAGCATATGGGTTCAAAACGCTTAAATGCCTTGAAATAGCCCTATATCATACACTTGGTGAATTGCCAGAACCTGAACACACCCATAGATTCTGCTGACGAGCCTTATTTTCATCTCGAAGCTGAAGCTGATTTACGAGACGCTATAAATTATTATGAAGGCATTAGGACTGACTAGGTCATGATTTTGCTGTTGAAGTTTATTCTGCTACTTAGAGAGCAGTTTTAATGCCTGAATCCTGGGCGTTGATTGATACCGATATCAGTCGTTCACTGGTTGCAAGGTTCCCTTATGGTGTTCTCTATTCTGTAGTAAATAATAAGTTTATATTCTTGCTGTTATGAATCCAGGTGCAATACTTGCTGGGAATGTGTGTATCGGAGATAAAAGCTGGGTTGGGATTGGTGCTGTTGTCCGTCAATCTGTGTCCATCGGTGAAAATGTAATAGTAGGTGTCGGAGTGGCGGTGCTTTTTAATTTACCTGATGGTGTGACTGCTTTGGGGTTTCCTGCTCGGTATTGAACCATTTATTGTCGGTGCTCGAGTATCAAGATAGCGTAAACCTGGTGAGGTAATTTTTTGGAAACACAACAAACGGAGTATAAAAAAACTTTTGGTAAAGAGACCATTATCTCTCTGGTTGCGTTCGCCAATACCGATGGTGGCAGAGTTGTTGTTGGTGTCGAAGATGATGGTGCGGTGTGTGGTGTTCATGTTGGACCGGAGACAGTGCAACGCTGTCTCAATGAAATAAAAATGGCAACCTATCCGCAGCTTTATCCTAAAGTGGGTGTGGAGCAACACGATGAAAATCTGGTTATTATCTTTGAAATCAATGAATATCCGATAAAACCTGTCGCTTATAAAAATCGTTACTACAAACGTGTTCACAATAGCAACCATGTGTTATCCCTTGAAGAGATT
>NBLX01000069.1 GCA_002084705.1 Desulfobacteraceae bacterium 4572_35.1 | reverse complement strand
CCGTAATACTGTCAGGGCTGTGCCAAGCTCCGTGCTGGTGTGCTTTTGAAATTGGCTGATACGGATGTAGGCGAGTCCCGGTTGGTAAAGATGAGACTTGATGCTGTCAATATGGATAATCTCACGTTGCAGTGTGTAGTTTGTTGCTTGGTTGCTGGGTGGGCGCACGATCGTCAGGGTAACATTGTTGCCAACCTCACCACGCATCATATTGATGGCATCTGTAATACTTTTGTCTTTGACGAATATACCATCTATCTGAATAATTTTATCGCCAGCTTTAATGCCAGCACGTTGGGCCGGAGTGTTGTCGATAGGGGCGACAACCGTGATCATGTGGTCGCGTACGCTGATCTCAATTCCCAGCCCACAAAACTCACCGGCTGTTTCTATTTCAAAATCGGCATACATCTCCTGAGTCAGATAGGATGAGTGTGGATCAAGCTCAGTTATGAGGCCGCGAATAGCGCCCTTAACCAGTTTATCCATCTCTGGCGGATTAACGTGATTTTCTTTTATCAGATAAAGTACATCGCTAAAAAGATTTAATTGCTCATAATCATTATAAGTTGTTTTGTTTCTGGTTTCGTAGCTGTAGGGGATCGCAGGAACATGTTTAGTTAAGTTTGTTTGAGGCGAGCAGCTCATCGTCAGAACGAGCAACAATGTTTTTGTCGCTGCACGAAAAATCGTTTTTCCCCCCCTTAGTGGGGATAATGATAAACGAATATAGTGTTTTAATCCGCTAATTATCCTGTGCATGAGCATCATATTGTGACAATTACCGCAATCGAGGCTTAAGCCAATCGCATGGATTTAATGGTGTTCCACCATGACGAAGCTCCAGATAATAACTGTCACGCCCCTCAAATCCAGAGGTGGAGATAATATCTCCTTGCTCGACAATTGCTCCCACGGGCAAGTTGAGATGGGCTACCTGAGCGTAAAGGCTGTAATATTTGTAGCCGTGATCGATTATGATCAGGTTGCCGTAGCCCTTGAAGGGGGAGGAAAAAGCAATTCGACCTGGCAGGATTGCTTTAATGCTGGTGCCAGGGACTGCGGCAATTACTAGGCCATTATTTTTGTGTTTGCCGCCAAACGTATGTTTTTGAGTGCCAAAATTTGTCCGAATCGCTCCAGTGGATGGCCACGGGATTTGTCCTTTTTCTGCGAGGATGTTTTTGTTGGCCGGAAGGTAACTGTCGTTCTTTTTCTGTTCCAGCTTTTGTATCAGACCCATCATGCGCGCTGAGCGATCTTCAAGATCAGCAAGCAGACTCTTTAGGGCGGAGGTGTCCCTCTTAATTTTTTTTACCAGGTTTTTTCGTTCTCTTTTGCTTTGTAGCAGGAGGAGTTTTTTTTCTTTCTGTTGGATCAGGTCTGCTTTTTGGTTAGCTATCTGTTGTTCCAGTTGTTGTTCAGCCTGATGAAATTGTTGCATACGCTGGCGATAGCTGGCCAGGAGTTGTTTGTCGTGCGTTGCTATGCGACTGAGAAAATTGACATTTTCTGCTAATTGAAGTGGTGTTTCAGTAGAAAATATAAGACGGAGTGAGCCCATGCCGCTGCTGGTGTACAGTGCTCGCAACCTTTTTTCAATATTTTTTTGTGAGCGCTCGAGAATAAGACTGTAATGTGCAATCTTCTCTTTAAGTTGCTCAATCTCTTTACGCGATTGTTTCACCCTGTGCGCGGCTGATTTAAGGGAGTTCCCGGTGTGAATTATATTCTGATCCAGATTTTC
The DNA here is from genome assembly GCA_002084705.1 of Desulfobacteraceae bacterium 4572_35.1. Classification (GTDB taxonomy): domain Bacteria; phylum Desulfobacterota; class Desulfuromonadia; order Desulfuromonadales; family Desulfuromonadaceae; genus Desulfuromonas. The sequence continues at coordinate 6,577 of NBLX01000069.1, read as the reverse complement.
CAGTTGTTCCAGCACTGTTTTTTCGGCAGCATGTTTTTGTTCTAATTGATCGGCGGTTTTGGTTATTTGCTGCTTTACCTGCAACAGGGATCCGCGTTGTTTTTCCAATTCGTCGGCTTGAGCATTGGAAACGTGCCCCCAAAATATGATAACAAAAGATGTTATCAGCACTAAATTGACCATTAATCTGTTTGGTGATGGCAGCACATGGAAGAAACTGAGCATATTAAAGCCGGACAAACTTGCGCAGAGGCAGCAGACTGCCAGTAAAACCAAGTAACAGACCGATAAGAATGATCCCAGCCTGATATTCTATAGACAAAAATTTTATGCTCTCGATACTGGTAGTTGTCAGTAGGGCGGCGAGGCCATTTTTGAGAAAGAAGTAGTATAGAACATGACATCCAGCCAGTGCTATGCCTGCACCAATCGCACCTTGCAAGGCACCTTCAGCCATAAATGGAGTCTTAATGAACATCGGGGTGGCACCTATAAGACCCATGATCTCCAGTTCATCGCGGCGGGCATAAATTGTTAGCTTGATGGTGTTGGAAATTATAAACAGGGTCGCAAATATTAGAAATCCCCCTGCCATGATGCCAATAAGTTTAAGTAAAAACATAAACGCATCATAGCGATCCAGCCATTCTTGCCCATAACGGAAGTCGTGGAAGTCACTGTTGCTTTTTAGTAGATCGATGAGACTCTCTGTTCCTTTGCGTGAGCGAGCCGATTCTGAAAGGCTGATTTCTAAAGATGCTGGCAATATTTCAGGCATCAACCCTTCGAGAAGATCAGCATTCTGCCCCAAGCGAGCATGGAAACGATCAAAGGCTTGTTGTTGAGAGACATAATTAACCCGTTCGATGTCGGGATATTGCTGAATTTCATCAATCCACTGCTGTAGTTTTTGTTCGCTTGGTACTTGATCGAGGTAAACAACAACCTGAATGTCTTGGCTCCACTCGCGTGTCAGGTTCTGGATATTGAGGACAATGAGGGTGAAGAATGCCAGTAGCATCAAGGCGATTGCTACGGTGCCAATAGTGGCACTACACAGTAGTGGATTTTGGCGCATGCTGAACAGGGTGCGCTGAATGAAATAACGGAGCCGATTCATATCAAATATTGTCCTGTTGTTCCGGTTCTGGTGGCATAGAGTCGTGGGTAATATTGCCGTCGTGCAGCACAATTGAACGGTGTGGAAAGCGCTGCAACATCTCCTGATCGTGGCTGGCAATCAAAACAGTGGTACCCGATTTGTTGATCAGGTTGAACATCTCCATTATTTCCACCGCCAGCGCCTGATCAAGGTTGCCGGTTGGTTCGTCCGCCAGTAAAAGACGTGGGTTGACTACCATGGCTCTGGCTATCGCCACCCGTTGTTGCTCACCACCGGATAGTTCTAGGGGTTTGCGTTGTAGCTTGTATTCTAGACCAACATATTGCAGAACTTGATAGACGCGAGAACTGATCTCCTGCTTGTTGGTTCCCTGAACCTGTAGGGGAAGAGCGACATTTTCAAATACGCTGCGGTTATGCAGAAGTTTAAAATCTTGAAAGACAAAACCGATATCACGTCGAAGCAGGGCAACATTACGTGAATTAAGGCGTGTGGTGTTTCGTCCGCCCATCAAAATCTGACCACGTGAAGGTTTTTCAGCACAATATAGTAATCGCAGTAAAGTTGATTTACCCGCTCCCGAGGAGCCAGTTACGTAGACAAAATCACCCGAGGGGATTTTCAGGCTGATATTGTGCAGAGCGGGGGCGCCATTAGGGTAGATTTTTCCGACATTGCAGAGCTGTATCATGTAAGTTACATAACCTGATAAAGTAATTTATTGCAAGTTGATTGCTAGAGTCCAAGGCATTGATAGCATCGTACTTTTCGATTGTTGTTAATTTGTAGCACATCTGCCTGGCTAAATGAAGAGATGTTGTTTATGTCATTACGGTTGAGCGAAAATGTTATGCCATTGATCGAATGTGGCTCCATTTTCAATGCCGTAGTTAACGACGCTGCGGCGTACGCTGTCGGCAGATTTTTCCTGTTCAAGGTTGCCAGGGCTTTTGGAAAAAAATAGATCTGCATAGGTTATTATCTTTTCTTCAATACTCTGAGGAATAAAATCTTGTGGCGGCAGTGGAAGTTGTTGTTCGATAATGTCTTTTGCTTTCAGGCCAACTCCGATGTGAGTTTTGCACACATTGGCGTGACGTGGCAGCCCTTCTGATAGCAAAATTTCATAGCCTGATATCCCATGGCGAAGATATGGTTGTGTGCCGAAACAGCCCAACTCTGGAGCGTAGGTGGTGAAAATACCTATGTCATGTAGCAGTGCGGCCTGATAGGTAAACTCGATATCTACACAATTGTATTCTAGCTCGGAGCGCTGCTGTAACCGCTTAGCTATGGCCAGCGCTTTTGTGGCTACCGCGAGGCTGTGGGTGGATAAAATCTGATAGGCTTTGGTGTATGGTAGATAGTACTCCTGCAATAATTTTACCGGCTTTATTTTTATATTATTGATGGGCTTCCCAGGGTGTTGCATAGTGCCTCCGCGTAAAAAACTATTGTCTGGAAAATGTTGTAATTTACCTTGCGTCGACTTGCGTGCTCTGTTTAAATTCAGCGTTATTCAGATTAAATAGATATTATTGATTTTACAACAAGTTTATCCTTTGTATGTCTTGAGTTGTGAAGAGTAGAAGAGGTTTATTTAGCCGTATGCCATTACCGATAGCATTACCAATAGCAAAAATAATAAAAAAAATATCTGCTTTTGCCAAGAGCAGATCTTCCTTCACGGCGGTAGAGTTAGCTCATGAAGTCGGTTTGGTTAAAGATCAGATTGAAGCGCTGAAAAGATTCCTGGATATTTTAGTGGCAGCGCATCTGTTGCGTTATGGATGTAAACATCGGTATCGGGCAATTGGTGCAAAGTTGCTGGTTGTTGAGGGTGTGATAAAAGTCCATAGGAGTGGTTATGCTTTTCTGGCTGTAAATGATGATACCGGGGAAGATCTGTATGTTTCCAGTTTCCATTTAGGTTCAGCTATGGATGGAGATACGGTGCTGGCACTGGTGTTGCCACAACATCAACCCTGTTTTTCACCATCTCATTCACGATCTCGTCCACGTCCTACTCAGCGTAGTCGGGTTGGTCGCAGGCGTGAGGGGATAATTGTTGATATCGTTTTGCGCAGCCACAAAACTGTTTGTGGTGTGTGTAGGTGGCATCAACGCAGTGACCAGTTGGTGTGTCGTGATAAGGTTGTCGATGCACAGTTTGTGGTTGATGGTAACAGCTTAAAAAACGAGAGTGTTGAGTGTGAAGGTTACAAACCTGTTACCTTGGATGGCAAATGTGTTGTCCTTGCCATAGATCGTTATCCGCATGGTAATATCCTCGGGCGTGGGCACGTTATCCGAGTGCTGGGAGATGTTGGTGCTCCCGTTACCGATATACTTCAGACTGCCTATCGTCTCGGGATAGCGACCGAATTTTCTGCAGATGTATTGCGCGAGGCACAACAGGTTGCTGTTGCTCCAGATGGAGCTGAGGTCGATGGGCGAGTTGATTTGCGAGCTCTGCCTTTGGTTACCATAGATGGAGATGATGCTAAAGATTTTGATGACGCTGTTGCTTTCGAAGCTAGAGAAGGTGGCTGGAAACTGTGGGTTGCCATCGCCGATGTCAGCCACTATGTTACCGCTGGTACCATTCTCGATGCTGCCGCCTATGAACGGGGAACCAGTGTTTATTTTCCGGGTTTCTGTCTGCCGATGTTACCTGAGAGTTTGAGCAACGGTATATGCTCCCTTAATCCGGGTGTTGACCGGCTAGTTATGGTAGCAGAGATGGATTTCGATAAGGCCGGTAAGCCTCTGGCTGTACAGATGCAACGGGGGCTGATGTGCAGCAAAGCGAGATTGACCTACACGCAAGTACAGAAGTGCCTAGATGGTGAAACGTGTGTTGGCGTGGAGCCGACAATTGCCGCCATGTTATTGCAGATGGCAGAGTTTGCTCAGTTATTGCATGCAGAGCGTGTAATGCGTGGTGCATTGGATTTTGATCTTCCCGAGGTCGATATCAAGTTGGATGACAGTGGGATGCCTGTCAATGTTGGGCGGCGTGTGCGCACTGTTGCCCACCGGTTGATCGAAGAATTTATGCTGGCGGCTAATGAGGCAGTGGCGCAATGGATAGAGCAGCGTAGCGCCGCCATGCTGTATCGAGTTCATGAGGCTCCCGACACTCAAGCTGTCCATGCATTTCAACAATTTGTCGCCGAATTCAGTTTAGGTTTCAATATCGATGAATCAGGAATTAATGCAAAGCAACTGCAACTTTTGCTTCAACAGGTGCAGGGGAGAGAACATCAGTACATAATTAGTCAAGTGCTGTTACGTATGATGCAGCAAGCCCATTATTCTGCCGATAACGGTGGGCATTTTGGTTTGGCCAGCGATGCTTATTGCCATTTCACTTCTCCTATTCGACGTTATCCTGATCTGATTCAGCACCGTATTGTCTTTAATCTGCTTGCTGGTAGTGAAAGTTACGCCAGGGAAACCCTGGAAATTATAGCTCAGCGTTGTACCGCTAGTGAACGGCGTGCTATGGCAGCCGAGCGTGATGTCGTTGATTTACGTAAATGTCAGTTTATGTTTGATAGGGTTGGTTTACGTTTTAGTGGTTTTATAAGTGCGGTGACCGAGTTTGGTTTTTTTGTAGAGTTGAATGAATATTTTGTTGAAGGGTTGGTACATATTCGTACCCTGGCAGATGATTTTTACAGTTATGAACCGGAGCATCACCGTTTGTTGGGGCAGCGACAACGTAAAATTTTTCAGGTAGGGATGGCCGTGGAAGTCGAAGTAGTTAAGGTGAATAGCGAACATCGTCAAATAGATTTTGTTCTGCCGTCTTTAACTAAAGAGGTCAGGCGTGGCAGGTTTGCCAGGCGGTCTAAATATTCAACAGGTAGCAAGGATAAAAGAGGCCAGCGTCGGTCTTGATGATGAGCTGGGGATTAAACAAAATGAAGATAATTAGAGATCTGAGCGACATAGAACAGCCATTTCATAATGCGGTGGTTACTTTGGGCAACTTTGATGGCGTCCATCTTGGTCATCGTGAGATATTTCGATCGGTGGTGAAGACGGCCAAGCGTATTGGAGGCACATCAATTGTGTGCACCTTTCAACCCCATCCCCTTAAAATGTTGGCACCGGAACATGCGCCCCGCTTGATCAATACACAACAGGAAAAGGAACGGTTGATCGAAGCTTCATGCGTGGATGTGTTGTTGATGCTCCCCTTTACGCTGCAGTTGGCATCTATGTCGCCGCAGGATTTTGTGCACGATGTTTTGCTGAAAACCATCGGTCTTAAACATCTGGTTGTTGGTTATGATTATGCATTTGGTCGTGGACGTCAGGGTGACATAACTTTTTTGCGTCATCAGGGGAGGATGCACGATTTTGTGGTAGATGTGTTTGGTCCGGTGCAAAAAAATGGCAAGGTGTTGAGCTCAACGCGTGTGCGTCAGGCGGTGTTATCTGGGCGAGTCGATGACGCAGTGGCTTTACTGGGGCGACAATTTAATCTTGAAGGTGTTGTGGTGCATGGAGACGGGCGTGGACACAAACTTGGATTTGCTACGGCAAATATTGAAACCAAGAAAGAGCTATTACCGCGAAGCGGTGTTTATGCAGCTATAGTGCGTAAGATTCGGATATGTGATGGTGCAGATGAGGATGTAAACTGTGTAGTTGGTGAATATTTGGCAGTGGTCAATATTGGTCATAAACCGACCTTTGGTGATAGCCCGTTAACCATTGAAGCTCACCTGCTTGAAACACGGGAAAATTTTTATGGTGACAACTTGCGTATCTACTTTGTGTGTCGTTTACGTGATGAACAGAAATTTAATAATGTTGATGAGCTGTGTCGAGCTATTGATGCCGATATATCTAAAGCAAGAGAAGTGTTAGAGCAAACCAAAATTATTGAATTTCGTGAATATCTCAATGTCGAAACTGTAAAATAAGGATGTAGGGAAGTAATATGGGAGTTGAAAGGTTGGGGGGGGGTAAAACTGGAGCTGTGGCAATAACTGCTGCAACCAATGTTTACGGTATTTTTGGCGATCCTGTAATTCATTCATTGTCTCCGCTGATGCAGAATGCAGCATTCGCTGCGTGTGGCATTAACGCTGTTTATCTGCCATTTAATGTCACCAAGGCCAATCTTGATGCTGCTGTCCTTGGTGCTAAAGCCATGAATGTTAGAGGGGTTAACGTGACTATTCCCCATAAAGAGGCGGTTTGCCCGTTGTTGGACAGTATTGATGGTTCTGCACAGCTGATTGGGGCGGTGAACACCATCGTTAATAGTGACGGTTGTTTAGTGGGTTATAATACCGATGGTGTTGGGTTGGTGCGTTCGCTGCGGTCTGATCTTGGTGTTGATTTGAACGGCAATGTTCAGGTAGTTGTGCTGGGCGCGGGTGGAGCGGCGAGAGCTGCTGTTGTTGCTTTGGCGCAGCAGGGTGTGAAAGCAAT
>NBLX01000068.1 GCA_002084705.1 Desulfobacteraceae bacterium 4572_35.1 | reverse complement strand
GGGACACCATCGCTATTGAGTGGCGCTCAGGTTGAAAGTCTGCTGAACAGTGCCAAACGTTATTTTGGTTTTAACGCTGATGTTGAGATAACTCTGGAGGCTAATCCTGGAACTTTAGATAGTGCTCAGCTCGTGGATTATCGCTTGGCAGGGGTGAATCGTCTTTCCGTTGGAGTGCAATCTTTTGAAAATGAGCAATTGCGCTGGCTGGGGCGGCGGCACAGTTCGTCTCAGGCGGTGCAGGTGGTGGAGATGGCGCGGAGCGCCGGGTTTAATCGTATTAGTCTCGATCTGATGTTTTCGCTGCCACAGCAGAGCTTGACCTCGCTCAAGTCTCAGTGTCAACTGTTGCGTCAGTTGGCTCCTGAGCATCTGTCTGTTTATGGTCTTACCGTTGAGGAGCAAACCCCTTTCGCTGCTCAACATGCTGATGGTTTGTGGCAACTGCCGGACGATGAATTGTATCGCGAGATGTTTATGTTGGTGCATGAACAATTAGGAGATCAGGGCTTTGAGCACTATGAAATATCGAATTATGCTCAGCCAGGTGAGCGCTGTCGCCATAACATGACCTATTGGCAGCGGCGTCCGTATTTGGGGGTGGGAGCCGGAGCACACAGTTTCTTTACTTCAACGGATAGTGTCGGTTGGGGTGAACGCTGGGCCTGTGAAAATTCGATTGAGAACTATATACAGGCACTGGAGTCAGGTGATTCTCCGCGTCAACTGTGTGAGGTGTTTACTAAGCAGCACGCTATGGCGGAAACGGTATATCTGGCGTTACGTTGCCGTGATGGAGTTGACTTGACCCAATTTGCAGCCACCTTTGATCAAACTTTTCAGTCGGTTTATTCCACCGCTATGGAACGTTGTTCACACCATCTAACGACCACCTCACAGCGAAGTAGTTTAGATGTTGAGGGATGGTTGCTCTACAATTATCTAATCGAAAACTTTCTGTAATGTAACCCCTTTTTTTAACGGCTGCTCCCCTTGACAAAGGGTGGGGGCGTTGTTATGTTCTCAATTGTTAGCACTCGTACAGTGTGAGTGCTAAGACGGTGAATATGTTTGGAATAACTGCTGTTGCTGTAGAGCTGTGGAGTGGATAGATGGGACTCAATGAGCGAAGTTTGAGTATTCTGGATGCAATAGTCGAAGGACATATCGCATCTGGAGAGCCAATTGGATCCCGTACCATAGCTGATCGACAAAAATTGCGCTTATCGCCGGCCACTGTGCGTAACGTGATGGCAGATTTGGAGGAGCGCGGTTATCTCGTTTCTCCTCACACTTCTGCTGGACGTATACCCACAGATAAAGGGTACCGTTTTTATGTCGATACTTTGTTGCAGGTACGTAATTTGACCGCCAGTGAGCGTCAACAGATTGAAGTACAGTGTAATTCTGGCGCTGCGCAAACACAGGAGTTGTTAAAGCAGGCCGGGCGAATTTTATCCAGTATGTCGAACTATACAGGTATAGTATTGGCACCCCGTTTTGCTGCTACAACATTTCGTCACATTGAGTTTGTGCTGTTAAGCCAAGGACGCTTATTGGTGATTTTTGTTTCGCAATCGGGTCTGGTGCAAAATAAGATTATTCAACTTGATGGCAAGTTGCCAACGGCTAGCGAATTACAACAGATTACCAACTATCTTAACGATGAATTGTGTGGTCTTACTATCAATGAGGTGCGGGCCAAGATTGTTGAACAGATGCAGCAGGAAAAGGCGCAATATGACGCAATGATGAAGGATGCTCTTGGTTTTTCGCAGGAAATCTTCAGTGATGATATTGAGAGCGATGTGATTATTGATGGTGCAGCAAACATATTAGAACAGCCCGACTTTATTGATCGTTCCAGTATGCAGCGTCTGTTCAGAGCTTTTGAACAAAAAAACAATTTGATCAATTTGCTAGACAAAAGTCAGCAGGCACAGGGTGTACAGATATATATCGGCAGTCAGGTCGAATTTCAGGAATTTGAGGGATGCAGTTTGATTACTACTAACTATACCAACGGCAAACAGCCACTGGGGAGTTTGGGAGTGATTGGTCCGAGTCGGATGAAGTATTCTCAGGTGGTTGCTATTGTAGATTATACGGCGCAACTTGTCAGCAGGGCTTTGAAGATAAAGGCCGAATAAAGAATAAAATAGGAGAATTTTTACAGTGACAAATAAAAAAAATCCCGAGCAAAAAAAGCAGCAAGAGGATATAGAAGGTGCTGAGAATAATGTTGTTGTAGACAATGATGACGTTGAGGTAACGGCAGAGCAGAGATTAAAGGGTGAGCTTGATGATGCACTTGAAGAGGTTGAAAAACACAAGGATCTCTATTTGCGTACCCGAGCCGAAACTGATAATTTCCGACGACGTATGCAGCGTGAAAAAGAGGAGTTGAGCAAGTTTGCCAACGAATCATTGTTGCGTGAGGTCTTACCGGTGGCGGACAATTTGCAGCGTGCAGTTGCTCACGCTCGTGAAGCGGGCGGCAACGATTCAACCTTGCTCGATGGCGTTGAGATGACTTTGGGGCAATTCAACGGGGTGCTGGAAAAATTTAACGTTACCCCTGTTGAAGCCGATGGCAAGCCTTTCGACCCTGCGTGTCACGAAGCGATGGGGCAACTGGAAAGCGATGACTGTGATCCGAATACCGTTGTGCAGGTACTGCAGACCGGTTATATGCTCAATGGGCGCTTGTTGCGCCCAGCGCTGGTGATGGTGTCTAAAACACCGGCTGCCAATGTCGCAGATGCCAATGTCACAGATGCCAATGCTACAGATAAATAACGACAAATCTGAATAGTATCAATCTTCCACCATTTGTTACTCGGCTCTGGTAGGAGCGGTTTTAACCGCGAAAGTGTAGCGTAATAGCGTGTTTATCGCACAATCATTCGCGAATAAAACGGAAGATGAGTGCCAATCAGGACAACAAATAATAAACATATAACCCACTCAATAAGGAGATTTTATCATGGGGAAAGTAATTGGTATCGATTTAGGAACAACCAACTCGTGCGTGGCGGTAATGGAAGGTGGAGAGCCAACCGTAATTGCTAACGTCGAAGGTGCACGTACAACGCCGTCTATGGTCGCTTTCGCCGAAAGTGGGGAGCGCCTAGTTGGACAACAGGCTAAACGTCAGGCGGTCACTAATCCCGAAAATACGCTGTTTGCCATTAAGCGTCTAATCGGACGTAAATATGATTCCGATGCGGTGCAGAAGGATATTGGCATCAGTCCGTTTAAGATTATCAAGGCTGACAATGGAGATGCCTGGGTTGAGGCACGCGGCAAGCAGTACAGTGCTCCGGAAATTTCGGCTATGGTATTGCAAAAGATGAAGCAGACGGCGATAGATTATCTCGGAGAAGAGGTAACCGAGGCAGTTATTACCGTGCCAGCTTATTTTAACGATTCCCAGCGTCAAGCAACCAAAGATGCTGGCAAAATTGCTGGTTTGGAAGTATTGCGTATTATCAACGAGCCAACCGCCGCAGCATTGGCGTACGGCTTAGATAAAGCTAGCGAAGAGAAAATTGCCGTGTTTGACTTAGGTGGTGGAACTTTCGACGTTTCCGTCCTCGAACTTGGTGACGGAGTGTTTGAGGTAAAATCCACCAATGGTGATACCTTCCTCGGTGGCGAGGACTTTGACCAGCGGATCATCGATTATATTGCCGATGAGTTTAATAAAGATCAGGGCATTGATCTGCGTGGTGATAAAATGGCGCTACAGCGGTTGAAAGAGGCGGCAGAGAAGGCTAAATGTGAGTTGTCTACATCTATGGAGACTGACATCAACTTGCCGTTTATCACTGCCGATCAAAGTGGTCCTAAGCATATGAATATGAAGCTCAGCCGCGCCAAGCTGGAAAGTATTTGTGCTGATTTGTTTGATCGCTTAGAAGGCCCTTGCCGTATGGCTTTGAAAGATGCCGGGTACTCTGCTTCTGATATTAATGAAGTTATCCTTGTTGGTGGTATGACCCGTATGCCAGCTGTACAGGATAAAGTTGAATCTATCTTCGGCAAAGCACCTCACAAAGGTGTTAATCCTGATGAGGTGGTTGCTATTGGTGCGGCGATTCAGGGTGGTGTTCTCAAGGGAGACGTCAAGGATGTGTTACTGCTCGACGTTACTCCGTTGTCGCTGGGTATTGAAACCCTTGGCGGTGTGATGACTAAGCTGATTGAGAAAAATACCACTATTCCGTGCAAGAAGAGCCAGGTGTTCTCAACGGCAGCTGACAATCAGCCGGCAGTTTCGGTGCATGTATTGCAAGGTGAGCGTGAAATGGCCAACGATAACAAAACTATTGGCCGTTTTGAATTGACAGATATTCCACCGGCTCCGCGTGGTGTACCGCAGATTGAAGTTACTTTTGATCTTGATGCCAACGGCATTATCAACGTGTCGGCAAAAGATATGGGCACTGGTAAGGAGCAGACCATCAAGATTACCGCTTCTTCTGGCTTGAGCGAGGAAGAGATTGAAAAGATGGTCAAGGATGCGGAACTCCACTCAGCTGATGATAAGAAGAAACGTGAACTTATCGAAGCTAAGAATCAGGCCGACAGTTTGGTTTATACTACCGAGAAATCACTGAAGGATAATGGTGACAAGGTAGATGCCGAGACAAAGGCCAATATTGAGTCGGCTTTGGCTGAGCTGAAAAAGGTTCTTGAAGGTGATGATGTGGAAGCGATCAACAAAGCTGTAGAAGCTTTGGCACAGGCATCACATAAATTGGCAGAAGCTATGTATGCTGAGGCCCAGGCTGGTGGTGAGGGTGCACCAGCAGGGGATGCTGCCGGTGCTGGCTCAGGTGGTGAAGCTGCTGGCGATGATGATGTGGTCGATGCCGAGTTTGAAGAGGTTGACGGCGATAAGAAGTAATTCGCTCCATTTCAAAGTCGGTGCTTGTTGTCAGGCACCGGCTTTTTTGCGAGTCCATAAATTTTATGGTCAGAGGATAAGTTTTGGCTAAACTCGATTATTATGAAGTGTTGTGTGTGAGTCGCACGGCCAGCGAAGCAGAGATTAAAAAATCATATCGTAAGCTGGCAATAAAGCACCATCCTGACAAGAATCCGGGTGACAAAGAAGCGGAAGAGCAGTTTAAACTATTGTCTGAAGCATATGCGGTGCTTTCTGACGGTCAAAAACGGGCGGCTTATGATCAATTTGGTCATGCCGGCGTTGATGGCAGTGCCGGTGGTTACTCATCTGGTGGTTTTGGCGGCAGCCCATTTGAGGATATCTTTGGCGACATTTTTGGGGATATCTTCAGTGGCGGTGGTGGCTCACGGCGTGGTCGCAGTCGCGGTCAACGTGGTGATGATCTGCGTTACAACCTTGAAATCAGCTTTGAAGAAGCGGCTTTCGGCAGCGAAAAAACAGTTAAATTACCGCGTCACCATACCTGTGAAGCGTGTGGCGGCAGTGGTGCTAAAGCGGGAACCAGCCCGTCGGTGTGCCCCACCTGTAAAGGTGCTGGGCAGGTACGTTATCAGCAGGGTTTCTTCCAGATGAACAGACCCTGTCCTGATTGTGGTGGAACCGGTACCCATATTGAAACTCCGTGCCCAGAATGTCGTGGAACGGGGCGGATTAAAGAGAAGCGCAACCTCTCTATCAAGATTCCAGCCGGTGTAGAAGCAGGTATTCGCCTGAAACTTAGCGGTGAAGGTGAGAGTGGTCTCAACGGTGGTCCAGCGGGTGATTTGTATGTGGTAATCAGCGTAGCCGAACATCCTATCTTCAGCCGCGAGGGGCGTAATGTAATATGTGAAACACCAATCTCGTTTGCTCAGGCGGCTTTAGGGTGTGAGCTCGAGGTGCCGACGCTGGAAGGGCGAATGAAGCTCAAGATTCCGGCGGGGACTCAATCGGGCAAGGTGCTTAAGCTCTCGGGTAAGGGGATAATCGACTTACAGGGACATCGGCGCGGAGATCAACTGGTGGTCATCAAAGTTGAGACTCCAACACAGCTGACCACACGTCAGAAGGAGTTGCTTGAGGAATTTGCCGCCGAGGGTGGTGAGCATGTTAATCCTATCAGCAAGGGCTTTTTCGAAAAAGTGAAAAATATGTTTGATAGTTGAGGTGTTGGCAGTGTTTTCAATAAATTTTTTGTGTTAAGCTCAACAGCCGTATCTAAGGAAAGATGCGGCTGTTTTTGTGTTTATTAAATGTTTTTAGGGTATGTATTAGAATATATTTTCCTGCAATTCGGAAAGCTGGCGATCATGTTAAAGTTTATAAGTCCAACAAGTTTTTTACTGTTGACTGTTGTATTGGCAACCATGTTGTTAATGACCATCCCTGCTTTTGGTGTAGCTACAGAGCTGGGTAACGCAGCTTCCGCATCCTTTTCATTGCAACCGGCGCAGGCGCGCTATGCCGCAGGAGATCGTCAAGGGGCGCTTTCAGAATTGCGTTACTATATTTTGTCCTACCCGGATAGTCCTGAACTGGTTGAGGCACATACACTGATGGCGCGTATTTTAATTGAAGAACAACGCTATGGGGATGCCCTAATATATTTGAACCGTTTGGGTGCGCAGCAGCAAAATAGCCTAAGCAAGTTGTTGATGGTAACGGCATTGCAGCAACAGGGGAACTGGCTCAACTCCGCTGTTGAACGACAGCAATTGTCTCAAGTAGAAGAGATCATGTCTCAGTTGAACAAAGAGATGTTTGTTGGTGCAGATCGGCAACTTTATGACTGTTGCCGTGCTACGCAGCTGGTGTGGCAAAAACAACCATTGCAGGCGCTGATTGTGTTACGTGGAGCCTTGGATGCCCATACTGAGGAAACGATGGACTCCTCTGTTTTTAACCAGATAGGGTTGATTTTGCGTGGGTTAACGCCAGATGAATTGGCCGAAGCAAAATTTATGTTTGCTGCCACACCGTTGAACGATGCAATTGTGATATTCAGTGCCAGACAAGCACTGAATGGTGGCGACATGAAAACTGCTCAGAAGTTGACAGAAGAGCTTATCGAAACAACGCATAGGAGAGAGGTACGTATAAATTGTGCCCAACTGCTGGATCAGATTTATGGACAACCGTGGCAACGTCGCGCTATAGGTGTGATTCTACCCATGACTGGGCGCTATGCCCCCTTTGCCAAATTGGTGCGGCAGGGGATTGAGCTAGCGGCTGAGCAACACCATGCTCAAGATCTGTTTGTTTTTGTTGATAGTTATGCCGATAAAGAACGGGGAGCGCAGGCTATGCGCGATCTTATTGAGGGCCATCGGGTGATGGCCATTATTGGGCCCCTCACCGGTAGTGTCGCCTGGAGCGTTGCGGACATTGCTGACCATGCGCAGGTGCCCTTACTGACACTGTCCCATCGGGGGGATCTCCCCTCGCGAGGGCGTTATATTTTTCGTAATTGTTTAACCGTAGAGCAGCAGGTGCAGGCGCTGGCTGAATATGCCATTGAAGTGTTGGGGCTAAATACCTATGCAATCTTGTCACCTGACAGCGATGACGGCACCGATTTTGCTGCCAAATTTAGTGCAGCAATTGAGAGCCGTGGTGGAGATATAGAGCATTGGCAGCAGTTTGCGGATCAGGACACCGATTTCAGGCGTCAGCTGTTGTTGCTTAAAGGGGAAGATCCTGATGCTCCGCCTGAGGAAGAGCAAGAGAAACTGAACAACGAGGTGGAAAGGGAGTTGGATGAGTTTGGTGAAGAGATCCACGCTCTGCCTGTTGAGGAGTTGCCTGATTGGTTGCCTAATGTAGATTTTGAAGCCCTGTTCGTCCCCGCATATGCAGATGTAATCGCTATGCTGGCACCGCAGTTGGCTTTCTATGACATAAAAAATGTGCAGTTGCTGGGTATTAATGGCTGGAATGCGCCACAACTATTTCAGCAGGCAGGGCGTTACACCAAGGGAGCTATCTTTTCAGATGGCTTTTATCTGGGCAGCGATGATCCCGTGGTAGTGGACTTTATCCGTCGCTATCAACAACACTATGGTGATAAACCCTCAATCCTTGAGGCGCAAGCGTATGACTGCGCAAATATTATGTTTCAAGTCATGACACAGCCAGAAGTGAACAGCTCAGAAGCTGTCACGGATGCTCTCAATATGCTTGATGGCTTTCACGGGGTAACTGGGGTGTATGGTTTTGATGCCAACGGCGAAGCTTTGCGTAAGGTGGTAGTGGAGAGCGTATCAACACAAGAATCGTTGAATGCTGCCGAAAAGTTTCAGTTACATCTGCCGCAGGTGTTTGAGTAGCTGTTGGTGAGTGACTGCGGGAGCGTCTTTAGCCGCGAAGATCTTTATTGTGTAAACAATTCGCCAAGATCGACAGCCCCCTGACATTAAAAGAGCGGTTACCCTTACTGGCAACCGCTCTTTTGCATTTAACTTATATTATTAGCCGTTGTTTTAGCGAACCAGTGGCCCGGCATTGCGCACCTCATCAGTGACGCCATCGGCAAATTTCTCAAAATTAGCATGGAAAGCTTTTGCCAAATGAGTAGCCTTTTCGTCGTAGGCAGCCTTGTCTTCCCAAGTGTTTTTCGGGTTGAGAATTTCCTCGGGAACATTTGGACAGCT
>NBLX01000067.1 GCA_002084705.1 Desulfobacteraceae bacterium 4572_35.1 | reverse complement strand
TCGCTTGTGTTCAGTGATGACTGATATAATCATTTTATATGTAATACTTTATATCTGTGTCAGTCAAAGTGGTCAACCGGCCCCACTGTCAGTCCGCCGCTCAAAAAAAACACCTACAAAAAGTATAGATATAAAGCGCGACTTGGGGGCCATACTTTCATTTGAAAACTTGCAAATTATTTTATGGCCCCCAAATCAGATTGGACTGAGTGCAACGTACTTTGGTCAATTCTAAATTCGCCATACGTCATCCACCCTTAAAACCGTGCGAACAGTTTATGACAGTTTCAGGTGTCTTTATCCGCTGCAACCGGATTTAATCAGTTTTCACACTTTTTTAAAGAACCAATGAGCAACTATTCAAATCGTGCCAACAGTATATAAAAGAACTCTGCGTTTAAATCCGCTTAAAAATGATTTACCAAGCTGATTAACCCTATTCAAATCGTACTAACAGTCTATAAAATAACTCGGCATTCAAATCCGCTTAAAAATGATTGACGCGGTAGCTGATTAGCCACGTTCAAATCGCGCCAATAGTGTATGACAGTTCTATGCATCTTTATCCGCTGGAAAAGGATTTAATCAATTTCCCTGTTTTTTTAAAGAATTATCGTCTTTTTGGAAAAACTTGGCCTCTCAAACCATGCAAACAGTATATGACAGTTTTATGCGTCTTTATCCGCACAGTTTAATCTTGACATCGAAATTTAAAATGCGAGTATGAAAGGGCTAGGGCTAACAGCGTATTTTTCAATTGTTCGGCTTTGGTGGCTAAGAAACAATCCATCTCAAGTCGCAGTGCCATAGCCCAATCATCATGATCACTTCACGAGCTAAAAAATGGGCTAGGCCAGATTGTCGAATGGATTAACTTGGTTTTGTGAATGGCCCATTTGACGGGCCAAAAAAAACCTCCAAGGTCTTTACCTTGGAGGTTTATTTCAAGTGAGTTGGGTGGGTTTGGCTGTTGTTTTACTCCCTTTATTGGAGAACATCACGCAACCTGTCAAGAATCTTAAGCGGTGCCTCATCAAATTTAGTCCGTTTTAAGTCATTGGGCAACACTGTCATCAATTTGGGGTCGTTCCGATTAAACCCATTTTTAGTGATTCCTCTCCAAGCCGGGGCATTCACTTGGAACCTATCAAGCAAACGACGAAATTCTTGCGCTCTAAATTCGGTGACGCCAGAAGCAAAAAATACGTTTTTATTCAAGTAGTCGGACATCAGATTAAAGTCTTCTATCACTTCTTCTTTTACTAACGCGCTACTCTGATCAATCATCGTCTCATCTTCGTGGGACAATGTTTCTGACTTGCCATGTAATCCCTGTTTATCAATGAATTCAATCAGTTTTTGTGCAGAATCTGTTTGCCGGTATTGAGTTTCTACTTTGTCCTTTTTTTCTGGTTCTTCATTCTGGCTCTTGCCACGCTTGCTTGTGAATATCCCCTTCTTTTCTTGCTTTGACCCGATATCAGCTTCTTCAGTTGCTTCTTCCTTTTCAGGACGACTTTCTGGTGGTGGTATGCTGACAACATTATAACTTGCAAGTGCGTTCAAGTCCTTTGAGACTTTTTTCAACGTATCTTTTCGTCCAATCTCGCCACGGGGTGTTACAAGCGTTGCCTCGATCAGTGGCCGAGAAAAGCGGGTTAACAGGGCATCGATACCGGCTTTTAACTTGCGTTCAAATATTTCACGGGATTCAATGAGTTTTTCCTCAACCCGCAAATCACCCCAAAGTTCGGTTGTCATGGCTTCTAAGACTCGACCAAGTTGATCGTATATTTTTTCGGCTAACGCATCACCCAGTTCCTTAAGTGCCTTAGAAACTTCAATATTGGTTTGTGTTCTTACCTGATCATTCGCGCGTTCTGGTCTAAGCCGCGGTTCTCTATTGATATCTAAGAACTTCTGCACCTTCTCTTCAGTGAGAACAACCGGCTCAAGTTTTTGAGCCACTAATTCAACATAAACTTGATAGAGTTTTTTCTCGGCACTCTCTGAATCTAACTCGTCACGAAATGTCGTATTAATTCGCTCATACACATCGCGTAGGATGTATTTATCAACCCATTCCTGAAAACGAATTTCCCAACTTTCTAGATATCTTCGTTCGGCTTCATCAAGACGATCAGGATAGCGAGCATTGGCCACATTCAGAATTTTCTTTCCAAGCTGTAAGATGGTCCTTATTGCCGGATTGCACCGAACCTCAATAAGCCTGATGCGATCTTCCTTAATGAATTTCTCAACGGCATGTCTGAGAACTTCGATCGCGCTAGCTTGAGTCACATTCTCATCATCAGGGAAAGGCATACCTTTAGAACGACATACGCCTTGTAGAATGATGTCTTTATTTTCACTATGCCTAGCTTGTGTTCTCTCGCTGACGTATTCGGCGTTGGTTAGAAGATAGGCGAGCGCGGAACCCACGTAAATACGATCCTTAGAAATCCCATGGCGATTATACCAATCAGTTGATGCCTCTTCGCGGTTTGCATTGACTTGATCCTGAGTGATCTGATCACATTTATTCATGAAAATAAACATTTTTTCTTTAACGGGAAGATGTTCTTCAGCCTCTGATGCAAACTTTGCCAACTTCTGTTCTGAAGCCTCTGCGCTTGGTCTGCCGCTATCTTGGATTAAAATGACTGCGTCACAGTCTCCAAGCATTTTGGCACTTTCGATTTCATGGACTTCAAACCCAGAATTAAGTCCCGGAACATCATAAAACACCACGCCTTCTTCGCGGATGACGCGAGGGGTATGAACTTCTACCGTGTCAACAGCGTAAGCATATCTCGGTTCCGCAATGTACATTTGCAGTGCGTCCGCAATATCGGAAAATTCAGCTGAGACGACATCTTCGACACCATTTTCTATGAGTTGCAACAAAGATGTCTTGTATTGTTCTATTTGGCTCAAATCCGCTTTGGCCCGCTGCGATCGTTCTGAAGTTGAATTTTCAGCACTGATGGCCTTCAAATCAGCTATATTTTGGTTAAACTGGTCACGGCTGATTACCGACACTTTCACTCGGTGTTCGCTTCCAGTTGTCGAGTACAGTTTGGTCGTGCTGAGCGTGCATCGCTTGTCTTCGCTGGGAAGAAAGTCGTATTTCAACCAAGAATTGACGAAAGTACTTTTCCCATTTTTTTCGAGTCCAACGACGGCAACGACAAATTCATTTCGTTCCAACCTTTTGAGTTGCTTGTTCAGCGGAGCGATTTCGCGTTTGAGTTGTTCAACAATATTTTTTTTATCGACTACATTAAGATCAGGGATATTGCATACATCTCTCACAGCATCGTAAATTTTTTGGGTGCTGCGAAGTTTTTCTATGTATTCGCTTATAGCAGACTCCATTTTCTTTCCTCTTAAATATCGAATCAGAAATTTTCTGGTTTTTTAAATTCCTCCTAACCGCCCAAAGCCTAAGGGGGGGAGAAATGAAAATACCGATTTATTTTATGGTTCCCAAACTCTGTTTGGGAAGGAATGAAGGACGCTCTGCGTCCTACTTTGCCTCGCGTTGTGAAATGCATTCCTTTGCTGCGCTTGGGAACGATTTGAAAATCATTTTTTTCATATCGTCCTTACTACTATTAACGGGTGTGATATGGAAATTTTTCAAATCACCTAAATTAAAAAAGCCCCTTGTCGTGGACTTGGGGCTTTTCTATTTTGCTACTAGCGAAGGGTGCGTCCTACGCACCATCAATCCACACGCCTTATGTAAAATGTGCGCTCCCCGCACCCTACGTTTACTGACAATCTCATTATGGGCAAACAAAAAGACGTTTGCCCACCCTACCTGGCTGGCTAGGTTTCGATTTTAGTTATTCATATCTTTCAGTTTAGAGATGAACGCTTGGGGAAGGCTCTTGAAACCCGAAGTTGGTGGAGTACTAAGCTCGCGTAGCTCGCGTAGGGTGTATCGCGGAGCAAAATACACCAATCGTTGCAAAAATATGGGTAGTGGTGCATGACGCTATCGCTTATGCACCCTACAAATGACAATTTCTCAATCAAACATATACGGCTTACGAGTTACAAATGACAATTTATCAATCAAACATATACGGCTTACGAGTTCACTTAGTTTAAGCAAGCGTAGGATGCGGGGAGCGCACCATTAATCGTCGTTATTGTTATTTAGGAACGATCAATAATTGTTCCCAAACCGATTCTTTAATTCTGTTAATTCTGATTCAGATAAAATGGTGGCAACGACGTTGCCTACCCTACCTAGCTACGCTCCTATTTGGTAGGCAAAAAAAACCTGACAGGTTTGAAACGACTATTTAGGGAAGAAGGTTCCAACTTTTCCGATTGGAACAATCACCCGTCAATATAGCCAGCATTGCTACGGGTTAATGTTGAAACGTCGGGTGGGTAGAGCTATGCTGCACCCACCATTCACAAAATCGAACTGCTCATCAGCAATATCATTGAAACCATCCGGTTCAGTCAACACAAAAAAGCTGTAATCGCTATTTCCCAGTTGGTAAAGTTGTTTGACTTCATCTTCAGATAAGGCACGGTTGTAAACGCGGATGTCATCTATGAGTCCGTTTCGGTAAAACCCTTCATTTCCACGTTCACCGTTATTGACATTAAAAGCGGCTCCAATAGTTAAGGATTCTGGATTCGTAGGTTGAAACAGCTCCGTAGCCATTTCTTGCTCACTATCTAGCTGGCCATTTACGAAAACTTTCATCTTCTCGCCGTCATAAGTCGCAACAATGTGTCGCCATTGATTGATATGTGTGTCATCAACATTGGAAGTAAGTTCTTTCCAATCAATATCACTAGAAAACACAGCAAACTTGGCTTGTGTTTTAGTCGTATATAATTGGTATTGTCTTTGGTTGTTGGTATGCCATTCTCCATTATATCTACCTTTGAAAAGCACAACCTGCTCTCCATTACCTATATCATATACCCAAGCAGCTATAGTCATCTGTTGAAGATTTAAACTGGGACTATGTGGCACATCTATATAAGCAGCACTTCCATCAAATTTAGCGGCTTGCCCAAATTTACCATCCACGTACGTAAGTAATGCCATTCTTTTCAGTACCATGATTCCCATTGCCACTTTCATCATTGGCATTGCCTTCAAATGTAGAGCAAAAGACTAAACCATCAGCAACATCATCACAATTAGATGGTGTGTGTGCAATGTTAACCGTTCCTTCACTGTACACTGTCGCTGGATTTACGCCATCGTTGATAACCGCATACACATAATAATCTCCTTCAGGCAATGAAGAGGTATCCCATGCGTACAGATTATTTGGATCGTCTTCACTGAGGTTCTGCACGATCAATGTGCCATCTTCACCACTATTATTGGTATCAAAATAAAGGGCAATGTCGGCATTGTGATCGGTATCTTCATCAATCCATTCAATATCAAATTGCTGATCAGCAGTATCATCTAAGCCGTCAGGTTCAGTCAGCACAAAAATGCTGTAGTCACTATTATCAATTTGAATGGGTCGATTCAAATCATCATAGGTATAAGAGACAGTCTGTCCCTCTGGCATTTTCAAGCTTTCAAATTGCCCTAAGCGGTTATATTCATAGCCAATCACTAAGTCATCAGCATCAGCCATGATTTGGCGGGTTTCAATCAGATCACCTGTTTCTAGATCATAAATATGTTCTTGTTGATGGCCTGTAGGGCTAGTAATCGTTTTTAACCACTGCGTGTCTGGATAATAATCATACAGTGTTGTGCCAGTGGGTGTCATCAATTGGGTCAGCTGGTCAAAGTCATTGTAGGTATAAACTATATCACTGCTGAGGCGTGGATCAGTTATTTTCCATAGCCGTCCCAGACCATCGTAGGTATAATTCACCGTAATTCCCGCAGCATCGGTGATATCTGTAACCCGCCCCAGATTGTCGTAATTGATGGTTTGCACAATGTTTCCATAAGAATCCGTCACCGTATGCAAATTACCATTTTGATAGCTGAAAATCGTCTCAACGGCTTGTCCGTCTAAATACCGAGTAATTTTCTTGATATCTTGGTTTGCGTTGTAGGTATATTCTGTCACGCGCCCCCGTGCATCGGTTACTTGGACGGGCAGATAGTCTTCGTTGTAAATGATTTCGCTGGCTTGACCGCCAAGTGCCAAAATCTCCGGATCCCTGATCAGGGTGGGCTGACCGTTGTCATTGCGATCAATCTGGATGGCAGCACGATCTTCAATAGGCAGTTGCACACTATTGGGATACTGTGAATCATCATAATAATCATATTCATAGCCATTGCCCAGCGGGCCGCGGGTCGCGGTAAGGCGACCTTCTTCGTCGAAGCTTTGCTTCCACGATGCTTGACTAATCGTATCAGTCACTGTGGTGGTACGATCTTGCGTTTCCGGATCAATGCTGAACGCATGGTCAAAGATATTGCCATTGGTATCTTCGACGCTATCAGAACGACCGCGTAAATCCGGCGTGGTGTTGAGTGTCATCAATCCATCAAATTGGGTAACAGTGATTAATTGGTCATTCTCGTTGTAAGCATAAGTGGTGGTAGCCTCACTGCGGGTATGTGTAGCTGTTTCTAATCTTCCCGCCAAGTCGTAACTATAGGTGACTTGTTCTGAGTAAGGCCCACTCACAGATTCCACCTGATTATCCGTGTTATAGCTTAGGTTCAGGGTTTGCCCGGCATCATCGCTGATGGTGGTTAATTTATCAGCACTGTTATATGTATAGCTCAAAGTGTAGTTGTGTTTGTCAACGATGCTTAATAACTTACCATCATGACGGAAGTGTACCGTGCTATTGTCAGGTAGGGTGAGTATATATTCACGGTCATTCGTCGTCTGTTGCAGGGTCGAACCGTTTTGCCATTCGCCCGGGGTAAAAGTAGGCAGATCATTGGCATCAAGCCCATCGACAGCGATGATAGGATGACCCAGATTGTCCACGTCGTAGCGCAGTTCTAGGGAAGAATAAAAGTTGAGTACCTGACCGTTGGCGTGGTTGACCAAACGAATTTCTCCACCATGCAAACGGGTATCTTTGTTTCTATCAGTCCATAGAGGCTCGCCATTGACGTTTTTCATCAAGCCCTGTTCGTCGTACCAAGAGGGATAACCAAATTCTAAAGTCAAAGGAATGATTTTCCAGCCGGGGCCCATGCCATTTTTGCCTAAGAAGGCACTGCTGTAGTAGCGTCCAAATGCCAAGGTATGACTGCCCGGACTGGCAAAAGCCAAGTCGGTTTCACTCAGGCGCGTGGTGCTGTCTTGTTCGGTGGCTTCCAGTGAGACAGCTACTGCGGTTAGATCACCTTCTGTGGTATCGGTTATGTTCCAATCTTGTTTGGCAATGTCACTACCTACCGGGGCTGCTGGTCTTTGCGCGTTGACCAAGTCACCAATACTTTCAGCATCAGCGGAAGGGACATATTTATTAGGCGTATTAACTTCTACGCCGCCGTAAATGAGAATACCCGCCTCTTCATTGTAAGCAGTAGGAATGGTTTTGGGTGAATAGGCGTAAGGGGGTTCCCAAGCATTCAGCCACCACATATCTAAAGGAATCTCGTTGTCACGGAAAAAGCGTGCTAGGGCGACAGCCTGCATGGCATCGCGTAGCATCTTGAAGATGGGGACTTCGATAATCGTCTGGCCTGTCGGATCGTCCGGGTCCATGACCGGAAAATCTAGGGCTGCGAATTCGTCGTAGTACGTATTGAAATGGTCGGCGAAGTCGCGGGCAATCGGTGTTTGTGGCAAACCACGCATCTTTGACTCGGTTTTGAGGGCAACGCTGGCTTGGTCAAAAACGATAGTCGCTTGGCCGGTTTCTTCATCTATATGACGTTTTAAGGTCATTTCATCGGGGATGAACCACATACGTACATTGCCGCCTTTACCGCCATCTTGCAAGCGTTCGGCAAAGTTTTGATAGCCGCTGATAGGCACATTTGCACTGGTATAGGTTTTGCCATCTACCAAGTTATCCACGCCTACGCCCAAGCATTTCATCACCCGATCAGCTTCGTACATGACCCAGCCTAATTTACTGCCTTCTACGCGACCGCCGTATTTGCGGTGTTGCAAGTTGGGGATAACTTTGACGGAATCCATAATGTAATTCTGGGTGCCGTTGTTTTGTAAATAGAGGCGGTAGTAACCGTATTGGCCGTCACGACCTGCTTGTAGCCTCAGTAACCTGAAACCATCTGCGGAATTTTGTTCTCCCAGTATAATACCACCATTGATGTTATCAGCTAAGTCAATGTCAGTTGGTTTATCTGTCCAGTCTGTGATGGCTAGTATCATGACTGGCGTACCAACCTGAATATTTGGGTATTCAAAGGAATCAATATTAGCAAAGAACGTTGTGCCG
>NBLX01000066.1 GCA_002084705.1 Desulfobacteraceae bacterium 4572_35.1 | reverse complement strand
GATGATCGGCAATGAGTATTTTTGATATCTCTTCCCTTATCCGTTCACCAGCTATAGTTGATATTAATGGCGCATAACACCTACAAGCAGTGGAGGTTTCACCGCACATAGTTAATCCAAGTTGAGCACAATGGCGCAACCCCTTGACAATCCTAAGAGGATCATCAAACAAGACTCTTTCACCACACATGCGCAAACGTTGTTGCTGAAGATCTTTGAGCCCATTACACGGGTCTATCAATTCAAACGTTCTGTTTTCCAGATTCAACGTCGACAGCTTTACAGCCATGGCATTGATAGTAAAATCACGCAGTTTTAAATCTTCATCAATAGTTTGAGCACGTAACGGTGCAAAATCAAATTGAAGTTGGTCCTTTAAAGCATCACCTACACAGTATTCAGTGATTTTATTTCTGTGATTATTTTTTTTATTTTTTATTATTACGCGACTATAACCGCGCTTTTTATCAAGGGAGAACCAATGACCATTGGTTTTTTGAGCAAACTGTTTGGCAATAGAAGTGGGATCGCTATTAGCGGCTAAATCGTAGTCGGCACATGAACGTTGCATGATGGCATCACGCAAACATCCACCCACAACGTAAAGTGATAACGACTCGGCTGCTGCCAATTTAGCCAGCAAGCCGAGTTTGTCACAATAAGATGGAGCCAGATGTTGCCATGAAATTTTCATTCAATAAGTTGATATAAATATAGATCAGTTGTCAAAGGTTATTTCTGCTTTCTGTTTGAGCTTCTCTACCCATTCATGGAGTAATTTGGCTCCAGTTTGTTCTTTCAAAAAAGTAATAATCTGTGGTTTTACTTCATCGTAGGACAACAACACCTCTTCCTGACGATCTGTAACTTGAATGAGATGGTAACCAAAAGGAGTTTCGACAATATCACTGGTTTCACCCGGTTTTAGAGAAAAAGCTACTTTTTCGAACTCTTTAACCATGGAACCTGGACCAAAAAAACCCAAATCTCCACCCTTCTCTTTACTTGGGCAAACTGAATGTTCTTTGGCTAAAGCACCAAAGCTTAAATCACCAGCTTTAACCTGTTGCTCAACATCAGCAATTTTAGTTTTTGCCTCTTCCCGATTTTCATCGGTTGCCTTAACCAAAATATGGCTGGCACGAACCTGCGTAGGTTTGTGCATTTTATCTGGATTGGCATCATAGAATGCCTTGATTTCCTCTTCACTTGGCTCCGGTGCTGATGAAGTTATTTTCTCAGTCATCATGTTAATGCTAAGATCTTGGCGAATCATACGATAGTAACTGTCACGATCTATGCCGGCTTTTTCCAGTGTTGCATAAAATTCTTCCGGTGAAGGAAAGTTCGCCATAACCTTGGTTGTCTCTTTGTTGACTTCCTCATCGCCAGGAACAACACCTTCGGCTAATGCCTGCTGAAAAATCAACTCACGCGCAATAATACGTTCAATAGCAATTTCCTGAACCTGTTCTGTTTCCTCTGCAGTTAACTGATCGACCGTTTTGTGAAACATCTCCATGGCATAACTTTGCATGGCATTTATAAAGTCAAAATGGCTTATAGCTTTGCCGTTAATTTTAATAGTTTGTTCTTGCACCAGCTTCTCCTTGTTGTGTTGATTTGTAACTACTCAACATTTTATTGAATAGTGAACTAGATATTTTCACCCAATCGTAATTGTTTTGCTAATACGGAAAACTCTTGAATAGTCAGAGTTTCGCCACGTCTACCCACATCTAAATCAATATTGTCTGCAACCTTATCGACAACTGCTGGAGCAAAACCAGCTGCGCATAGGCAGTTACGTAAAGTTTTACGCCGTTGTGCGAAAGATGCTTTTACCACTCTGCTGAAAAATACAGCATCGTCCACTTCGACACGAGCATGTGGTAAGCGCTCAAATTTAAGTACTTCTGATATAACTTTTGGTGCTGGCCGAAAAGCCGATGGAGGTACCAATATAACGCGGCTGACATCGAACCACAGCTGGCACATAACTGTCAAGGCACCATACTCTTTAGATCCAGGCTGAGCACGCAGTCTGTCACCAACCTCTTTTTGGAACATCAACACCATGCACGCGATGCGATTTCGATGCTCAATCATTTTAAACAAAATTTGACTGGAAATATTGTACGGTAAATTAGCGATAAGTGTATAGTTATCCGCGTGTAATATAGAATCCCAATCGAGACGTAGAGCATCTCCGACATGAACGGTAAGCCTCTCGTCGTCACGATCTACCAATGTTTGTGCAAGATCACGGTCAATCTCTATAATGTCGAGGGTGGCAACTTTGGGCAAAATTTTTGCGGTCAAAGCCCCCTGCCCCGGCCCAATTTCAAGTACATGGTCATTTTGATTCAGCCGTGCAGCGTCAATGATAGCAGCAATTATGTTTTGATCGTGGAGAAAGTTTTGACCAAACCGTTTTCGCGGACGATGATATTTTTCCATCATTTATGAACCTTTTTGAATGGACGCGGCCAGCGGGTAATACGCCATTTGCGCATGTTGGGTATCATCCGCAAAACAATTGCATAGGATAATGTTGATAGAATCGCACCATACAAAAAACTAGCGAACCACATTGGTATCAACAGATCACAACCAAGCTCGGTAATGGCTTCTGCGCTTATGTGAGAAAAAAAATGGACATGCTCCATCCCCAGGAGAAGTCGACCAGTTTCGTATTCAAGCCCGTAGATAAATGGTGCTGTCAGCGGATTACTGATCCACACAGCAACCGCTGCGGCTATCTTGTTTTGCCGCAACAGCATGGCAAAAAAAACTGCAATCAACATCTGAGCGCCCAAAGTAGGCGTCATGCCAACAAAAATACCTAGAGCAAATCCCTTGGCAATTTCATCAGGCTGATCTTGCAATCGTAACAAACGCAGCATCATCAGTTTTGCCTGCCTGACATATCCCCAACGACGCCACATATAATAGCTACCCTTGCTTATCCAAAGGACCACCTACTGTTTGTAGTGGCCAGTTAGCCTGAGCATTAAGATCAAGAGTTGAGCTATCCCCCCTGGATAGATAGTAATCTCCAGCCACGGCAAGCATGGCGGCATTATCGGCACACAGCAGCGGTGAAGGAAAATACACCTCAACTCCAGCGGTGCCAGCCATGTAATTAAAACGTTCGCGCAAACCACTATTGCAAGCAACTCCACCAGCAACAACAATGCGTTTTAAATCATATTCCTGTGCCGCCTTAAATGCCTTACAACTAAGCACTTCTACTACAGCTTCTTGAAAACTTGCTGCAAGATGGTTAAGCAGATCTCCCTCTAGAGGTTGCTCAAGTTTCTTTATCTGATTTAATACCGCCGTTTTAATACCGCTGAAACTGAAGTCAAAACCGGGTCGATTTAACATGGGACGGGGAAATTTAAAATAATTTGAATCACCGCTGCGCGATAGTTTGTCGATGAGCGCTCCGCCGGGATAGGTAAGACCAGCCATCTTGGCTACCTTATCAAAGGCTTCTCCGGCGGCATCATCAAGAGTTTGCCCGATAAGAGAATAACTTCCAATCCCGTCTACCCGATACAGATGGGTATGTCCACCGGATACAGCCAAAGCCAGGTAGGGGAATTCAAGACCACAACTGCCGCTATCATTGTGCAGAAAAGGAGCGAGAATATGGCCCTCAATGTGGTGTACACCAACAACAGGGATATTCAGAGCAAAAGCCAATGCCTTAGCCGCCGACATGCCCACTAGCAATGCCCCGATCAAACCAGGACCACTAGTTACCGCTATCCCTTCAATATCTGCCAGTTCAACGCCAGCACTTTGCAGCGCCCGATCTATTACCACCGGACAAGATTCAAGATGTTTACGTGCGGCTAGTTCGGGCACTACACCACCGTAACAGGCATGCATATCAACTTGCGTAGCAATTATATTGCTTAAAATATATCGGCCATCGCGTACAACTGCTGCCGATGTTTCGTCGCAAGAAGACTCAACTGTTAATATAAGCATATTTTATTTATCGTATAATTGGTTATTGCTATCAAAGTAAATTGGCGGCTAACTCTGCCAATCCAGATCGTTCACCTCGAGACAAGGTAACATGACCGGATATCTGTTGCCCCTTAAATTTTTCCACCACATAAGAAAGACCGTTACTAGCTGCATCTACATATGGATTGTCGATCTGGTATGGGTCTCCGGTTAAAACAATTTTTGTCCCTTCACCTGCACGGGTGATAATAGTTTTTATCTCGTGTGGGGTTAAATTTTGAGCTTCGTCAACAATCATATATTGGTTTGGTATGGATCGCCCGCGGATATAGGTTAGCGGCTCAATTTCCATAATTCCCATATCAACCAATTCTTTATATCCGCGCTTATGTTTACCACGATCTTCAACAGAACTAAGTAACAGATCCACGTTGTCGAAGATAGGCTGCATCCATGGTGATAATTTTTCTTCAACATCTCCGGGTAAAAACCCCAAATCACGCCCCATTGGAAATACCGGTCGCGACACCAGCAGGCGACTATATTTGCCTTCATCAGCTGTTTTTTGTAATCCGGCAGCAATGGCCAACAAGGTTTTACCTGTGCCAGCTTTGCCAACCAAGGTTACAACCTGTATTGCATCATCAAGAAGTAAGTCTATGGCATAATGTTGTTCACGGTTACGTTCCTGGATCCCCCAAATACCCTCCTTGGGTATTTTCACCAGAGGCTGCAACTGATTGCTGAGGTTATAATAACGAGCCAGAGCTGTATGAGAAAGATTGGTTTCATCAATCAAAGTTATACATTGATTCGGCAGTAATTCGGTAGTGTCTGGCTCATCAAGAAAACCCTGACCATAAAAGCGATCTACTTCAGTTGCCGGTACTATGCGTTCAACTGTGCCAGAATAAAGTTCTTCTATTGATACCTTATCGTTTTCGTAATCCTGAGCTGTTAAGCCAAGAGCATTGGCCTTAATACGAAGGTTTGTATCTTTAGTAACAAAAATCACCTGACAATCAGAACAATCATTTAGAGCAACCGCTACCGCCAATATGCGATTATCAGCTCTTGACATCTGTAGCTCTGGCGGTAATTTGTTAGCATGCTGCTGAGGATAAAGGGTAACAATGAGACGACCGCCGTTTTCCAAAGGAACCCCCTCAGTTAAACTCCCCTTGGAACGTAAATTGTCCAATACCCGCGACACATATCGGGCGTTACGGCCTATCTCGTTAAGATCTTTTTTGAAAGTATCAATTTCCTCAATAACAGTGATAGGGATATACACTTCGTTATCTTCAAAACGCAATATTGCCTGAGGGTCGTGCAACAATACATTTGTGTCCAGTATAAACTTTTTCATAATCCCCTTTCATTGCCGTGGTCTTGGCGTATCCAACACTAAGCAAGCTGTTAGAATTGTGAATTAAAAGTTATATTTACTCGAAACCTTGAGAAACGATCTCACCGATGGCATGTAAAAAATAATCAATGTCAGCCTCACTATTAAAATGGCCGAGGCTAACCCGTATTGTACCCTGAGGGAATGATCCAATGGTGCGGTGAGCATCGGGGGCGCAGTGTAGTCCAACCCGTACGGCAATGTTAAAACGCCGATCAAGGATAAAACCCACTTCAGCATTATCAACTTCGTCTATCGTAAAAGACAATACCCCCGCCTCAACCACTTTTGGACCGTAAATAGTAATTTCCGGAATATTTGCCAACCCGAAGCGTAAACGATTCAATAAAAGCTGTTCTTTTGCGCGAATATTGTCAATTCCTTGATGCTCAACATATCGAATTGCTTCAGCCAGCGCCGCCAATCCCGGAGTATTGAGTGTACCACATTCCAAATGTTCAGGCATTTGTTGCGGTTGCTCCAATTGACTCGACATTGTCCCTGTGCCACCAAATTTAAATGGAATAACGTCGACGCCTTTTTTTACATATAAAAAACCGCTGCCCTGTGGCCCCATCAAAGATTTGTGCCCAGGTACTGCGAGTAAGTCTATGGCCATAGATTCAACATCAATGGGATAAACACCAGCACTCTGTGCAGCATCAACCATAAACAGAATATCATGCTCTCGACACCAGTTGCCAATGGCGGCAATTGGCTGAACGCTGCCCGTTACATTTGAGCAATGACTCATGATCACCAGTTTGGGATGAAGCTTACAAGCTTGCTGTATATCTCCCAAACTTGTATGACCGCTGCTGTCACAAGCAACCTTAACCACATTTACCCCGCGGCGTTGCAGCTCATATAGCGGTCTGGTTACTGAATTGTGCTCCATGGATGTAGTAACAACACAATCGCCAGCTTTAAGCACCCCGAACAAAGCTATATTTATTGCTTCAGTCGCATTAGAGGTAAAAGCTATCTGAGCACAATCATCTATGTTAAAAAAACTTGCTACAGCAAGGCGAGCATTTAAAACAATTTGAGAAGCTTTATGTGCTAAAGAGTGCCCAGCACGACCCGGATTGGCACAGCAGGTGCGAGCCACTTTGTCGTGAGTATTATATACAATTTCCGGTTTGGGAAATGAAGTCGCAGCATTATCAAGATATGTAAGGTCGTGGCTGTTGCCAATAACTGACATGTAAGCTCCAATGTTACAAATTTATCGAAAAAGCAGGCTGAATGCAGTGCCTGTTTAAACTTTCTAAATAATATTCAAATGATATATGTATTTTACAGGACAAACATAAAACATAAAATTTTCAAATACAGCATCCATTTATAGATTGTTAAATAATTTGCTGAAATTATCACCCAATAAGTATTTAGGCAACTTGAATTCTAACCATAGCTTCACTTTAATATCCAAAAAAATAACCATCAGCAAAACACTATTATTTTCTACCTATTCCATTAACACAGGCAAAGCGCAACCATATTGACAGCCACGACATATTGTGCTTTATATCAACCACACATACACAATATAGTGCAAAGCCCATCATCTAAACAGTTTACAAAAAGGAAGCAACCTATGTCGAAAAGCGCTAAAAGCAGCCCGTTACCACTAACTAAAAACGCTTTATCTTTGAAGCGATAAAAAATACCGCTCTTATTCACAAAAGTGGCGGCGGCACAGGTTTTTCTTTCAGCCGTATCCGCCCGGCCAATGATGTGGTTTTATCAACCAAGGGGGTGTCATCTGGGCCTATCTCTTTTATGCAGGTATTTGACGCAGCAACGGAAACCATAAAACAAGGTGGAACACGACGAGGTGCCAATATGGGAATTTTACGTATTGATCACCCTGACATTATGGATTTCATCATGTGTAAACGCGATCAGAACGTACTCACTAACTTTAATATCTCTATTGGTATTACCGAGAAATTTATGGAAGCGGTAGAAGAGGACTCTGAGTACGATATTGTTAACCCAAGAACTGGCGAAGTTTGCAATCGCATGTCTGCGACTAAGGTGTTTGACCATATTATAGATCTGGCATGGAGCAACGGTGAACCAGGAATTATATTTCTTGATCGTCTCAATCGTGACAATCCTACACCTCATATTGGTGCAATCGAGAGCACAAACCCCTGTGGTGAACAGCCTTTACTGCCCTACGAATCCTGCAACCTTGGTTCAATAAACCTGAATAAGATGGTTAAAGACGGTGAGATTGACTGGGATAAATTGCGCGATACTGTACACCTAGCTGTGCGTTTTCTTGATAATGTTATTGAGGTCAACAACTACCCTATTCCGGAAATTGCGGCAATGTCACTGGCAAATCGCAAAATCGGTCTTGGAATTATGGGTTGGGCTGACATGTTGATTTTGCTTGGCATATCGTATTGCGATCGGGAAGCTGCTGATTTAGGTGCAAAACTGATGAAGTTTATCAATGATGAAGCCCACAATTCATCGCGCAATCTAGCACAAAGTCGAGGCGCTTTTGCCAACTTTGCCGGCAGCAGTTACGATACCCGCGGAGAGGTAGATATCCGCAACGCTACCTGCACTACTATCGCTCCCACCGGCACCATTTCTATCATCGGCAACAGTTCCAGCGGTATTGAACCGCTATTCGCAGTCTCTTATGTACGTCAGGTTATGGATAATGACCTTCTTGTTGAAGTTAATCCATTATTTGAGCGGGTAGCTAAAGAGCGTGGCTTCTATTCTCCAGAATTGATGAAGCTTATCGCTGAAAAGGGATCAATTAAGGATTTTGATCAAATTCCAGAAGATGTACGCAGAGTGTTTGTCACTGCGCACGATATTACTCCGGAAGATCATATCCGTATGCAGGCTGCTTTCCAGCAATACACCGACAACGCTGTTTCCAAGACGGTTAACTTCTGTAATAGTGCCAACCGCGATGATGTTGCCACCGTTTATCAACTAGCTTATCAAAGTGGATGCAAAGGGGTAACAATTTATCGTGACGGGTCTCGTGATGGGCAGGTGTTGTCAGTAAAAAAAGAGGCATCAAATGAGGGAACCAGTGTTCCGGTGGAAAGCAAGAAAGAAAGCCGCAAACGCGACAGGCCTCGCACCCTAACCGGCGCAACATATCAAATGGAAACCGGTTGTGGCCCGTTGTATATAACTATCAATGAAGATTCCCATGGTTTGTTTGAAGTGTTTACTACTATGGGCAAGGCTGGGGGCTGCGCCGCTTCACAATGTGAAGCATTGGGGCGTCTGGTATCTATGGCATGGCGAAGTGGTGTTCAGGCACGGCAAACTGTGAAACAATTAGTTGGCATCTCCTGCCATAAACCAGCAGGTTTTGGTGCTAACCGAGTAACTTCCTGTGCTGATGCTTTGGCTAAAGCTATCCAGATGCACATGCAGGCTGATGAAGAAGATATACAGTCTTATGTTTCCGGCGCTGGAGCATGCCCCGAGTGTGGTGGCCCTGTTGAACACGAGGGGGGCTGCTGTGTTTGCCACGCCTGTGGTTATTCGGAGTGTGCATAAAATAATCTATACGGTGGTTAAACCACAAAAACATAGTGGTTTGACCACCGTTATTGATCGGTATTTACTTGTTTACTGTTCAGAAACCTTGCTTTTTAACTGTTGAAAAAACGTATCATTCATAACGTATGGTTGACCATCAGTATCAACGATTAGATGCTTAGTATGGCCATGTGCCAACAGATTTTCTTCTTCATTAAAAACCTTATATTTAAATTCTACAAACCGTTTATTGTAACGCTCCAGGATTGTAATAATTTGTAATTCATCTTCATAATAAGCCGGTTTTACATAGCGGATACTCAAATCGACAACAGAGGCAAAATACCCACATTGCTCCCATTGTGAATATGGCATCTCTATTTTACGCAAAAAATCCGAGCGTCCCTCTTCAAACCAAACTGGATAAGTAGCATGATGCACTATCCCCTGAGCGTCAGTTTCCACATATCGCACTCTTAAATATTTTTTTTGTTCCATATGACAATCTCCATATATTTATTTGATTAGCCTTCAATGGTATTTATCTCTATAATAGCCATGATTGCACCTTTGTTTTTCTGTTGATAACATTGACTACCATTGGACACATCCAGAATGAAAATCCTTCTCGTCAATCCGCCAAACTGTGGACGTAGCATTCCCGAAGAACGCTATGGCCTTAATACCCTAAAACAAATTTTTCGCGGTGAGCCTTTAGGACTTGAAGTTCTCGCAAGCTACCTGCCCACCCATGAAGTTAAGATTCTTGACCTAAAAGCTGCACCAGAACAATTGCCAGACGCTATATCGAATTTCTCCCCCGATATTGTCGGTTTCACTGCCATGACCTGTGAAGCAAACACAGTAATAACTTTAGCAGGTCAAATCAAACAGATCACCAATGCAAAGACGGTCGTCGGAGGCATTCACGCCAGCAATGATCCCGAGTTCTTCAATAAACCAATGTTCGACTATGTAGTCATTGGTCTCGGCCAGCGATCCTTGCCTGAGCTGGTACAAGCTATAGAAAACGAGCAGACTGATCAAGTTAAAACAGGGAAAATTCACGGGATAGCAGCAACCAATCCAAATAAAAATTTGATATGGACTAAACGCAAATTTTCCACTCATGAATATGTCACAGCACCGGTACCCAGTTATAACCTCACCACAGAATATCGAGATAGCTATTTTTTGCCCAAACTAAATGTGCATATGGGTTACGTAGTTACCGCCTACGGCTGCCCGTTTAATTGCTCCTTTTGTTCAATAGCCGGGCTCACGGGGGGTAAATATCTATGTCATGGCATTGATAATGTTGTTCGTGATCTGCAGGCATTACCGCAGATACCATTTATTCGCTTAGTTGATGCTAACACCTTTGGTTCAATTGATCATGCTTGTCAACTGTGTCAGGCAATTAAAAATGCCGGTATCCGAAAAAATTATCTCATAGATGTCCGCGCAGATACTGTTGTTCATCATCCAGAAGTTATTGAACAATGGCAGCAAATAGGGTTAAGGTCGGTGGTAATTGGCTTCGAAGAGATCAGCGATAAACGCTTGACATCTATGAACAAACAAGGTAGTTCCACCTTGAATGAAGAGGCCTTAGCCATTTTAAACCAATTAGGCGTTACGGTCGTCGGAGATTTTATTGTTGATCCTGATTATGATGAAAATGATTTTGATCAGCTGGAAAACTATATCTATTCCCACAAGATAGATCTGCCGATGCTAACTATCATGACCCCATTGCCAGGCACTGCGCTGTACACAGAGACATATGATAAAATCACTGAATTTAATCTTGATTATTATACCCTTACCAATGCAGTAACAGCAACAACGCTAACTGAAGAACGTTTTTATTCCCGTTACGCAGACTTGATGCAATCATGTCACAACAAAGCAAAAATTTAGAAAGTAATATATGGAAGCATATATAACGGCAATATCATCTTTTCTACCCAACGATCCAGTCTCCAATAGTGAGATGGAAAAAATATTGGGAATGATAAACAAAGTACCTTCACGCACTCGGCGTATTATTTTACGTAACAATAAAATCAAACAACGCTATTACGCGATAGATCCAACTACCCTACTCCAAACCCACACTAACGCAGAGATTACAGCTGAGGCAATACGCAATTTACAGCCTGACGATAATTTCAGTTTGGAACAGATTGAGTGTTTATGTTGTGGCACATCATCACCAGATCAACTGATGCCAGGGCATGCCTCCATGGTTCATGGTGAACTAGCTAACGGACCATGCGAAGTGGTCAGCACTGCCGGTATCTGTGCCTGTGGGGTGAGCGCCTTAAAAAATGCTTGCATGCAAGTAGCTACAAGACTAAGCAACAACGCAGTGGCCACAGGGTCTGAACTGGCCAGCACCTATATGCGAGCATCATTTTGTGGACAGGTGAGCAAACAACACTGCGATGATATTCTTACCAAGCCTGAATTGTCTTTTGAGAGTGACTTCTTGCGCTGGATGTTGTCAGATGGTGCAGGAGCGGCCTTTATCAGTCCTAAGCCAGCACGAGATGGAATCTCCCTAAAAGTTGAATGGATAGATCAGATATCTAGTGCCCACGAATTACCAACTTGTATGTACGCAGGGGCGATAAAAGATAATAGTGGAAATATTCAGGGGTGGCGCTCACTACCTTCTTTATTTGATGCCATTGATCAGCACGCTTTTTTGATTAAACAAGATGTGAAGTTACTTAACGAGGAAGTGGTTCCCACCGCCGTAAACAGAGCGCTGATACCAATAAGTAAGAAGCGACAGTTAAAACCCGATGAAGTAACATGGTTTGTTCCACATTATTCATCAGACTATTTTCGTGAACCTATGTTTCAACGCATGAAGGATAGTGGATTCCACATCCCTTACCACCGTTGGTTTTCAAATCTAGAGAATAAAGGCAACACCGGATCAGCGTCAATCTATATAATGCTAGATGAACTGTTCCATTCTGGAAAGCTTAAGCGTGGCGATAAAATTTTATGTTTTGTGCCTGAAAGTGGCAGATTTACTATGTATTATATGCTGCTGAGCGTTGTTTAAATAACAATCAGTTTCACCCAAACTACCATGTCAACTCAATTATTTATCAACGCGTTCGCGCAACTCTTTTCCAACCTTGAAAAATGGCAGTTTTTTGGTTCCAACCTTTATAGCTTCACCGGTTTTTGGATTGCGCCCTATGTATGATTTATAATCCTTGACCATGAAGCTGCCAAATCCCCGAATTTCAATTCGACCATTATCTACAAGTTCTTCGGTCATTGAATTAAACATCAGATTGACAATTTCTTCTGCCATTTTATAAGTTAAATCGTTGCGCAATGACAAAGCTTCAATAAGCTCAGACTTGTTCATACTACCTCCCAGCATAATTACAACTAAAAATCAAAAACAAACACTGCCATAAAATTAGCGCGATAAAAAAATGTCAATATACACCGCTTCAAAATACATTATCCAACAACTGTGTCAACTGATGATGTGTGTTAGCTCATATACTCTTATACGGATCGCAGCAAACCCTAAAGTAAATTTATATAATTGTAAAAGGAGATAGTGTCCATATAACACTAGCTTCTTCAGCACCTATGTTGACCCACGAGTGTGGCAAGTGTGACTTAAACGAGATACTGTCTCCGGCGTGGAGAATATATCTCTCATCAATAATATCAACCTGCAAGGAACCTTTAAGTAGGTATATTAATTCATCACCGGGGTGATACATGCTGGCAACTCCACTTTTACCACCCTTTGGAACGGTACAATGAAAGGACATAAACTGCGGATCACGCAAACCGGAATTAAACGATTCTGTAACCATGTTCGCACTATTTTCGTATACGGTAGAATCGCGTTGACCAGCCGAAGTAAAAACAACCTCGTGCGTTGTGCTTACCTCTTCGACAAAATAATCAATACTCTTGTTAAATACCGAAGATAATTTCAACAGTATAGCCACAGATGGAATCGTTAAGCCACGCTCAACGCGAGAGATCATATTTGAAGAAACTCCGGACTTTGTCGCCAGTTGCTGAATAGTCAAATCGCTACTCAGGCGGATTGCTTTCAGCTTTTTTCCTATTATCTTTCGTAACTTCATTTATAATACCTACATTTGCGACTGGGCAATATCGGCTGCCGGAGAAACTACCCACAACACTTTGGTTTTTTTACCATTATTTATCCAACGATGGGGCAAATTCGCCTTGAAGGACAACGAGTCGCCTTGAGCCAAAGGATAGTGATCCCCTTCAATTATAAACTCCATCTTGCCCTCAAGTACCATCGCAAATTCTTCCCCAGCGTGAACCATATAGCCCTCACCACTGGAGCATCCAGCTTCAAGGGTGTCAGAAAAAACAGTAAAACCAGGGTCACGCAATCCTTGCGATAAACTTAAAATCTTGTGTTTATCTTCAAAAAAGAAAATTGGTTCCCCGCCCCCAGCAGGAGTATATACAACCGTAGAACCACGATCAGCTTCCTCAACAAAATAACTAATACTCATACCAAAAGCGCCAGCTAACTTCATTAGTATTTCAACTGATGGAGTAGTCAATCCACGCTCTATACGAGAGATCATATTTGACGACACACAGGACTTGTTAGCTAAGCCTTCAATAGTCATATCATTCTTTAGACGCATTTTTTTAAGTTTTTTACCAATAAGTTCCTTGACCATTGTGACTCCCAAACCGAAACAATAAAATATCGTTTTATCAGCGGTTTTTATACTGGCAATGACAGTGAAGATTGTCAAGCAATATAACATAATGAATCGGCAAACATTACACTAATTAGCTCTTATGATTGATTTATTTATAACTATTTTTGGACTACGGCACTATTCAAACCTTAATTTAAAATTATGATCAAGATAAATTTCAAATTAAGGTTTTATCCGATTGTTACTTGAACATTGACCGCTCAAACCATAAATTACTATATAAATATTCTGTTATAATAAGTCGGGGATTTAACCAACAAAACGTTATTACACTACTGATAATGCGAATCTTTTCTTGATAAACGTTCAACAGTTAACGATAAAAGGAGATACTCGGAAATAAACTGGAATAGACTGTGGTGAGTTTAGCAGAAAAACTATATTAGCATAGGCTGTTATTGCGATAACCACATGGAATAATAGAACATATTCCAAATTGAGATCGACCGGCAATAGAGAATAACAGCTTGCCGCTAAAGAAATATTACATCATTCCTCAGTAGCGGCGCATTATGGTACAAATAGTGCAATATTTTTAAGCAATTAAAAAGTAAAAGGCTCCATCTTACTTTATTTACAGCCTCGGCGCTTCTCCTCCTTAGCCCGAGGCTATTTTTTATTTGCAAAAAAAATTGATGGCACCCATTTTATTTGTTTTTGTGGGTCATCAAAGTTGGTTGCTAATTGCAATGGGCGGCTTGCAACTCAACACCATTTTTATGGACTGCGGTTATTGCTACCATTAGGCATTTGCCAGAGATATTATCATTACAGGGAAAAGACACCGGGATATATTCTGCGCTTATCCCGCGCCAACTATTATCACTACGTGCCTTTTCGACAACTACCTCCAATTCAGTGCCAACAAATCTTCTTATATATTGTTGTTGTTTTTTAGCCCCTATTTCACGCAACTGTGCTGCACGTGTTTTTGCCAGCGCTGGATTTATCTGATCCACCATAATTGCAGCTGATGTGCCTGGACGTTTACTGTAAGGGAAAACATGAAGGTAACCAACAGGTAACTGTTCAACAAGTTTAATGCTTGCCATGTGATCTTGCTCTGTTTCTCCAGGAAAGCCACTAATTAAATCGATACCGATGGCACATTTACTATCCTGAGAAAAAATTGTTTCAACCGATCTGCGAAACTGGTCAGCAGTATAATGACGATTCATCCTCTTTAACACGCTGTCTGACCCCGATTGCAGCGGAATGTGAAAATGTGAACATATCCGCTTGTTTTCGGTAACAAGAGAAATAAGTTCATCACTAAGTTCCAGCGGTTCTATCGACCCCAGACGCAATCTGTGTAATTTGGTTCTGCCAAGAATTTCCTCAGTTAGCTGAGCCAGCGTTAATTTCGGGTTTAGATCTCGACCATAATTGCCGATGTGTATACCGGTCAGCACCACTTCATGGTAGCCGTGAGCCACCAGATCTTTAATCTGTTCAATAACTTTATTGAGTGGAACAGAGCGACTGCGACCTCTGGCATAAGGAATTATGCAATATGAGCAAAAAGAATCGCAACCGGTCTGAATCTGCACAAAAGCCCGACTGTGTTCCGCAAAAGAACTGATATGCAGATCAGGACACGATTTTACCTTAGAGATATCAGCGACATGAATTTTATCGAGAGGAGCAATGCTTTTGCCCGGCGTATTGGCTGGCGTCAATTCCGGCAACATAGAGACAATATTCTGTTTCTCCATATTCCCAAAAACTAAAGATACCTCAGGCAGATCAGCTAATTGTCGCGGATTTATTTGAGCGTAACAGCCGGTAACAATAATATGACAGGCTGGATTTAAACGGTAAGCTTTACGGATCAATTTACGCGATTGCAAGCTGATATCCACAAGCTTGTAACTGTTGTTCTATCGCCGCAGATTCAAATTGGTTTGCTTTGCATCCTAAGGTAACTACGCAAGCTGTTTTATTCACTTAATCCACCCTCCGCCAACGACACAATCATCTTGATAAAACACAGCAGCTTGTCCGGGTGTTACTCCTGTCTGAGATTGTTCAAAGGTTACCATAACTTGCGTCTCACTAAGTTTGGTTATATTAGCAATGGCCTCACGGTGACGATACCGGATACGGCAATCTACCCTGACGGGAAAGTTATCCATCGATCTAGACCACATTACGTTATCAACGATCATTTCGTTTACCTGCAAACAACTCTTTTCGCCAACCAGTATGCAATTATTTTCAGCATCAATCGCTGTTACATATAATGGTTCACTCCACGCGATACCTAGACCACGCCGTTGTCCTATAGTGTGCCGATGGATACCATTATGATGCCCAATAGTGGTGCCATCGACATAGATAATATCTCCGCCGCCGGGCAAATCTAAATTTTGGTGTTCTAAAAAACTTACGTAATCATTATCGGGAATAAAACAGATATCCTGACTTTCTGCTTTATGCCGCGCCGACAAATTCCAACGCTTGGCAATCTGTTTGACCTGTTGTTTGGTGAGATCAGCCAATGGAAAAAACACGCGAGACAACTGGTCAGCAGTTAAGGTAAACAGAAAATAACTTTGATCTTTCAATAGATCTTTGCCACGGCGTAAAAGCGGCGAATCTCCGCTTTTATCAATACAGGCATAATGCCCCGTTGCCAGATAATCGCCACCAAGGTCTGTGCATACCTGCAATAATTTGCCAAATTTTAACTGTTTATTGCATAAAACACACGGGTTCGGTGTGCGCCCTTTACGGTACTCAGAACAAAAATTATCTATAATTTGATCAGAGAATTGCGCCCTGCAATCGATATGATGAAATTCAATCCCCAGTTCTGTAGCCACCTGACGCGCAGCATCATCACTATAATAAAATTTATCAGCATCCAGCAATTGCATATGAACACCAATAACTTCATAGCCTTGTTCAATAAGGAGTGCCGCAGTTGCTGCAGAATCAACACCACCGCTTAAAGCTACTACAACCCTTTGTTGTGTTTTCATGAAATATTTCCGTTTTTACTTAGCTTTTATGAGATCATCAATAGCCATAGTAATAAATTTAATGGTCTATACAGCACTCAACATAAGTACAATTGGTTACATTTACTTCATCACCGACCATTGGACTCATTGCACGCAATTTATCGACAATTGCTGGTAACACGGCCAATGTTTTATCGATATCTGCTGAAGTAGTTTGATAACCAAGGCTGAAGCGTAAAGACGATTGCAATAATAATTTATCTACTGCCATGGCGGATAAAACATGTGACGGTGCGTCAGACCCGGAAGTACACGCTGAACCTGAGGAGGCTGCAATGCCATACATATCTAAAGATAAAAGCAGTCCCTCCCCTTCAACAAAAGAAAAACCGACATTAAGAGTATTAGGTAATCGATTTTCTTGGTCACCATTTATACACACATCACTTATCGATGCAACGATCCCCTGTTGAAGTCGATCACGCAACTGACGCAGATGTTCAACATTCTTTGCAAGGTCTTGCTGAGCCAATTGACACGCCTTACCTAAGGCAACAATTCCAGCAACATTATGGGTACCAGCACGCATTGACCCTTCCTGATGTCCACCATGAAGATATGGATTTAATTGTGTGCCATTGCGTACATACAACACGCCAATCCCTTTGGGTGCGCCAATTTTATGTCCTGATATCGACAACATATCAACGGGACACTCTTCCATATCAATAGGAACCTTACCCACAGCTTGCACTGCATCACAGTGAAATTGGATATTGTAACGACGAGCAATATCAGCAATTGCTGCTACGGGAAAAATTGTTCCAGTTTCATTGTTGGCCCACATCACCGAGATCAAAACCGTCTGTGCATTAATAGCTTGTTCCAGTTCATCAAGATCTATTTGCCCACGCCTATCTACTCCAAGATAGGTTACTTTGCCACCACGCTGTTCAAAATAACGACAAGTGTCTAGCACCGCCGGATGTTCTACCGCAGTAGTGATAATATGGCTACCTTTACCACTCAAGGCATCGCAACTACCGAGAATAGCGAAATTATCGCTTTCGCTCCCGCCGGCAGTAAATATAATTTCCTCCGGCTTAGCCTTTATTAACTCCGCCACCTGTAGTCTGGCATCACTTACCGCTTTCTCAACTTCACGTCCAGCCCAATGCACGCTGGATGGGTTACCATAAAACTTCATATAATATGGCAGCATCGTTTCCATTACCTGTGGGGCTACCGGTGTGGTTGCATTATTGTCCAAATATATCCGTTCCAATTGATCAATATCCTCCATATTAGCCTTCTTTACTGTCGCTGTTTAAACCACTAACATTGGTTGCAGCACGTGTAATATCTTCAATAGATACCGATGACAGAAAATCACGAATTCTGCTACCTAACTCCAACCAAACATTGTGAGCCACACAACGCTCAGTACAGTTACAATTTCCGGATTCATCCATACATGAAACCGGCACCAGCGTTTCATCAACGCAATCTACAATCTGATCGAGTAATATTTTATCAGCAGAACGAGCCAGAACATATCCACCGCCAGGCCCACGTACACTGGTAACCAAATGACCACGACGTAGTTTGGCAAAAAGTTGTTCCAGATAAGCCAAGGAGATATTTTCTTGAGCAGAGATTGCACGTAAGGAGACAGGTTCTGAATGTTGCTGTTCAATGTTTAATCGTATCATGGCTTGAACAGCGTATTGTGCCTTAGTTGACAGACGCATCATTCCCACCATCGGTTAAAACACCTAAATCGGAAACTTGTTGTTGCAACACCTGCTGTTGATTGCACATCTCGCTTAACTGCTGCTCAAGTTTTTTCACCTTATCTGTAAGTGAGTTAATTGTCTGAGCTTGGGGATCAGGCAACTGCCCATGTTCAAGATCGGGGCGCTGTTGCTGCTGTTGCTGCTGTTTAATACTGGAAACAATTTTCCCCGGTATCCCAACTACCGTAGCGTTTTCAGGAACCTCTTTGACCACCACGGAGTTTGACCCTATCTTGCTACCACTACCCACAAGAAATGGACCAAGAACTTTAGCTCCAGAACCAATAACTACATTGTCACCAAGAGTCGGATGTCTTTTCTCTTTCGCCCATGATGTACCACCGAGAGTAACACCGTGATAGAGGGTGCAATTGTCACCAATCTCAGCAGTTTCACCAATCACAACTCCCATACCATGATCAATAAAAAATCCTCGCCCTATTTTTGCACCGGGATGAATCTCAATTCCGGTTAAAAAACGACCTAGTTGTGATACAAAACGTGCAATAAAATACATCTTCAGTTGCCACAATTTGTGGGACATACGATGCAATTGCAGAGCATGAAATCCCGGATAGCAAACTACAACTTCAAGTTTACTGCGCACCGCCGGATCTCGTTGAAATACAGCATCAATATCTTCATAAAAAGTTTTAAACAAGAACACCTCCTGTTACCTGTTTTTTCAACCCCTCATACGATAAGCTGGACAATCTAATAATTTAAACATTCAGCTATTTGGGCGATCTTGAACAAATATTACAAGGTAGGTGTGCAAATTTTTGCGCTACCATTACTTATCTCTTTTTATTTAGCCACCCTGCAAAAAACGTTTATATGCAAGATTATCTGTCTCTTCAATGTAATAATATCCCAATGAATCGAGAAAATCGTTCAGCTGACCATGTGTACCATCAGGTAGTTCCATACCTACAAGCACTCGGCCAAAATCCCCCCCTTGAGCGCGATAATGAAATAACGATATATTCCAATCGCTGCCGATAGCGGCAAGAAATTTAGCCAAGGCTCCAGGACGTTCAGGAAACCAGAATCGGTATAAAAACTCCTGACCTACATGCTGAGAATGACCACCGACCATATAACGCACATGAGTTTTAGCAAGATCGTTGTCGGTCATATCCAGACAATCGTAACCGGCATCACTGAGTAAATTAAAAAATTCGTGTCGTTGCTGAGTGTCACGTACCGACAATCCGACGAAAATATATGCTAACCTACGATCACTGAGACGATAATTAAATTCCGTAATATTTTGTTCTTCTAACAGATGAGTGCAAAAATGACGCAATGCCCCGGGTTCTTCGGGAATTGATACCGCATACAACGCCTCTTTCTTCTCCCCTATCTGGGTACGTTCAGCTACAAACCGTAAACGATCAAAATTCATATTGGCACCGGAATTAACCGCTACCAGATGTTGTCCGGTAATTTTTCTGGTCTCAATATATTTTTTAAGCCCAGCCACAGCTAAAGCTCCAGCCGGTTCGACAATCGACCGCGTTTCCTGATAGATGGTTTTAATTCCACTACAAATTTCATCGGTATTAACCTGCACCATCTCATCAACATATTGAGAACACAGCTTAAATGTACGAGTACC
>NBLX01000065.1 GCA_002084705.1 Desulfobacteraceae bacterium 4572_35.1 | reverse complement strand
TTTTATTACCAATTTTGTTGTGATCATTTGCTTTCACAATACATTTGTTGTATCCAGCTAGACAAAGTGCCAAGATTCTGTACAAATTCACCCGATCGATCTTGCCACTTCCGCATGCGCTCTACTACGCCGTCACCGCTTATTGACATGTTGCAAAGGAAACAGTCATGATTTTCCGTCGCAAGCTGACAATTATGCTTCTCGCTATTGCCTTGATCCCTCTTTCATTAAACACATTGGCAAGCCGGATAGTGCTACGCGATATTGAAGAACAACTCAGCAGCAGAACCCGCCTGGCCCTTGAACGGCGCACCACTGAGCATTTACAGGCGTTAGTCCACAATCAGGCATTGCTGCTGCAACGCGACCGGGACTTTGTTGTTCAGGCGCTTACCACCCAGGCACATGGTCTTAAGCAACTGATAAAGACAGCAGCGCAACAACCAGCTGTAGACCGTATAAATGAACTGTTTCGTTCTGTGCGCAGTACCCGAGTCGGGCT
Organism: Desulfobacteraceae bacterium 4572_35.1; assembly: GCA_002084705.1. GTDB lineage: Bacteria > Desulfobacterota > Desulfuromonadia > Desulfuromonadales > Desulfuromonadaceae > Desulfuromonas. The sequence goes on along the minus strand of NBLX01000065.1, from coordinate 9,666 downwards.
TTATTTGTGGCAGGCAGCAATATTTGCCGATGGCACACAGATAGTTCAGCCGCCGGACAGTGACATCGCAAGCGTTGCCTCCAACTGGCAGCAGGAAAACTTCACCGGTAGCGCCACTGTATGGAAATTGCTGCTGGTTGATGGTCAACTGCAGATAATTGCTGCACAGCCGATTTTCGATCGGCGGCGGCGCATAGTTGCGGTTACCGCCATGGCCATCCGTTACGAACGATTTTTTCGCGACTGGCAACTCGGAGCCCTGCAGCATCTTCATGGGCGAATATTCATCGTCAAACCGACAGTGAACACTTTCGGCACACCTGCTGCCATCGACTCCATAGTAGAAGTGGTCATGCCGCAGGAGAATCAGGACCGTGCGCTGCTGGCACAGCATGATTTTGCCACCAGCAGCGGTTTTACCACACTGCTGACGCACCTCGCCTCATCCGCCGCCGGCGCACTACGTGCCGATTTTGCCGACTCGGATTCGGTGTGGATCTATTCTGGAGTACACCATGCCGATGCATTCCCCCTGCTGATAATTCCCTATGACAGCGTTGTTGCCCCCGCCAGACAAGCGGCGGAATATGTGGAAGACCATTTCGCCACGGCCCTAAAACTTACAGCATTGCTGGCATTGGCGGTAATGGCGTGGGTATGCGTGAGTGCCTGGCGCCGCGCCCGTGCCGTAACTGAGCCACTGCAGCAACTAACAGCCGCAGCACATCATTTGGGCAGTGGAGACTTTTCCACCAGGGTGGACATTCGCAGCGGTGATGAATTTGAGCAACTCGGGGCAGCATTCAACCGTATAGGGCCGCAACTGCGAGAGCGCCAGGAGATCAAAGAGTCAATGGCGGCGGCACGCAATATCCAGCAATTAATCCTGCCCGACACCACACCGGACGCAGACAATTTTGACCTTGATTGCCTTATCCACTATTGCGACGAAACAGGCGGTGATTATTACGATTTTATTCCGGCGGCCAACAATCGCATTGCTTTGTGCGTCGGCGATGTGGTTGGTCATGGTATTGCCGCCGCCTTACTCATGGCTTCATGTGCCGGAATCCTTAAAGCCTTTCTCGATCCGGTCAACTGCACCCTGGAATGGACAAGCGCCGGTCACGGCCCGGTATTTCACTACAGCAGCGCCGACAACAGCGTAACAGAACTGGCAGTCAAGGCCGTGCCGCTGGGCATTCTGCCGCAACTGGATATTGACTGCACCGAGCAACTGCAGATGAACAATGGGGATATGCTTCTCGTCGGCACCGACGGCATATGGGAGAGTTGCAACTCCTCAGGCGAGATGTTCGGCAGCGACCGGGTAGCCGAATTTCTCATTGCCCATGCAACCCTCAGCGCTGCATCATTCAATACCGCCCTGCTGGAAACGGTGGCACAGTTCCGTGGCGATACCCATCAGGAAGACGACATCACAGTCATGACGATAAAATGCTGCTCTGCCGCTGATGTTCACAGAACGCAGTCAGTTCACCCAAGCTGATCATTGGCACAATACGATAAATACTATTAAAAACAGTAACAGCAGGAGAGACAATGCCAGCGCTGAAAATTACCATCAGAACCAATATACTGTCGTACTTTCTAACATCCGTCGGCATTGTCGCCTGTTCGCTGATAGCGATACAATACTTTTCCAGCCTTGATCTAGCCCGAAATGCCACCAACCAAATTTTCCAGCAGACGGCGGCACGCATCTCCCTGGGAATAAGAAACCACGACCTGCAAGCAAAATCGTTGTTGTACCAGATAGAGACCGGCAGCTGCCGGGCCGACGCAACAGCTGACCCAGTACCACTTGACACAGTGCGCAATCTCACCGGAGTTCTCAAGCACCATCGCAGCATCTATTCCATATACTTCGGATACCCCAACGGCGACTTGTTTCAAGTTGTCAACATGGACAATGTTCCCGAATTGCGGCGCAGTTTTTCCGCCCCGGCCCAAACCCGCTGGAGTATTCTCAGGGTACACGCGGTGCAAAACCGCCGGGTACGTGACTACACTTTTCTTGACAAGGAACTGCGGCGTGTGGGGCAAGCTCGCCGTGCCAGCGACTACGACGCCACATTACGGCCATGGTACGTTTCCGCCATACGTACCGGAAATGCCGTACGCAGTGATCCTTATACTTTCGACAGTCTAAACAGTGCCGGAATAACCTATTCCAAAGTGCTTCCTGCTGTTAACGCTGTGCTCGGAATCGATTTTACCCTGGAAGCCTTGCATACCATGTTATGCCAACAAATGTTTGCCCCCTCCAGTCAACTGGTACTGCTGGGTCGCAACGGTAAAATCATCAGTTCTTCCCGCGATGATGCAGCTTCTCTCACGCCGCAGCTCGATGATTTAATCGGCCAGCACGCGGTAAACAGCGTCATCACTACAACCTGCAACGGTGAAAAATATTTTGTCATGATGGCGCCCATCTCTGCCGAAATGGGCACCACAACCCTGCTTGGTATCAGCGTATTATGTGCCGACATGCTAGAACCGTACATGAGTCAGATATACTATTCCCTATTTATCGGTCTGGTTTTGCTGCTGGTGGCATTGCCGGTAATAGTTTACGCAACCGGCAGCATAGTGAAACCTATCCGCACTTTGATGGCAGAGAACGAAAAAATTAAAAACCGTCGTTTCGCCGACATACAACCTGTACACACCCACATCATTGAACTTAACGAGCTCTCCGCCTCTCAGGTGGCCATGGCCGGCAGCATCGGTATTTTTCAGACTCGGCAGAAAGAGCTGCTCGATTCCTTCATCAAATTAATAGCCGAAGCCATTGACGCCAAGTCAGCCTATACCGGAGCCCACTGCAAACGTGTACCGATACTGGCTACCATGCTGGCACGTGCCGCCAGCGCCAGTACCGCCGAGCCGTTTAAAGACTTCCAGCTAAACAGCGATGAACAATGGGAAGAATTTGAACGCGGAGCATGGCTCCACGACTGCGGCAAAATTACCACGCCAGAACACGTGGTAGACAAGGGTAGCAAGCTGGAAACCATCTACAACCGCATCCACGAAATTCGCACCCGCTGCGAGGTTATCTGGCGCGATATTGAGATCGCTTTTCTCAACCGGCTGCATGCAGGTGAAGATAAACAACAACTGGAATTGTGGCGCGATAAAGAACAACAACAATTACTCGATAATTTCAATTTTATCGCCGCATGCAACAACGGCACTCAACCAGTCGGTCCCAGCGAACAACAGCGCTTGAAGCAAATTGCCCAGCGCACCTGGTCACGCCATTTTGACAACAGCATCGGCCTCTCACCACTGGAGCAGCTACGTCTCGAAAGAAAACCCCAGTCGCTGCCAGTTTGCGAACAACTGTTGTGCGACAAAGCAGAGCATCTGATACCACGCAGCGACAACCTGGCCGAGCGCTACCAGCACTCCGGTTTCAAACTGGCAGTACCGCGCCACCAGTACAATCATGGGGAGCTGTATAATCTCTGCGTCGCCCGCGGTACACTTACCGAAGAGGAGCGTTTCAAAATTAACGAACACGTCATCATGACCAGCATTATGCTGTCGCAACTGCCCTATCCAGATTATCTTCACAATATCCCCGATATTGCCGCCAATCACCATGAAGCCCTGGATGGCAGTGGCTATCCCCGTGGCCTGCACGACAGCGAAATCTCACTGGCAGCACGAATAATAGCTATAGCTGATATCTTTGAGGCGCTCACCGCCAGCGATCGCCCCTATAAAAAAGCCAACTCGCTGGAGCAAGCCCTGACCATCATGGTTGGCATGTGCCGAGCCGGACACATTGACCGCCACCTGATGAAGCTGTTTTTAACTGAAAAGATCCATATCACCTATGCGGAAAAATATCTTGATCAGGACAATACAGATCATGTGGAGATCAAATCACTGCTGTCAGCACTAAACGAACACCAGTAAACCCTGCGGAACACAATTAATGAACATATACATCAAGTGAACACTGCTGTTATATCACATATATGAATCTAGGAGTGTGCCGGTCTTACGGATTGAAGTGAAAAAGACTGGTCGAGGACAGATTTCCGCTTCTTTTCGGCCAGACGGTTTTGCAGCAGATTCATGGAAAGCCCGACAGACTCCTAGCCTTGCGACTGTGTTTTATCCAAATGTTCCAGAAGTTCTCGATATTGCTCTGGATTTTCTTCCGGGCAAACCACCTCGATAGCAACATTGTCACACGCAAGATTGCCCCCCTTATCTTCGCGGCCACAGGTACACTTCAGATCAGCCAGTTTACCCTCGCTACTGCTGCAACCGCCAGTAATACCCTTGCGACCACATATTATCCCGATAGACAATCCGAGAAAGCCAAGAACAAAAATTATAAAAGCCGGTATCAACAACTTCATAACACCTCTCAAAGCTGACGCAAATATCGTTCAAAGCCGCTACTGCGTCTTTCAATAAAATGATTCCCCTGTTTAATCAACATCAGTACCGCCAAATTATGCTCTCTAGCGTAGCGCATCCCCTTTTGCGGCCCCATCACCATCAACGCCGTTGCCAGCGCATCTGCGTGCATACAGGAATCGCTGATAACAGTAACCGATGCCAGGCGGTGGCGAATAGGATAGCCCGTAGCTGGATTAATGGTGTGGGAATAACGTTGTCCGTTAACCTCAAAATAGTTGCGATAATCACCCGAAGTTGCCATGGCAACATTATGGAGATACAATTTTTTCTGCACAATACGTTTATCAACCTGTGGGCTTTCAATGCCAATTACCCACGGTAAATTACGGTATTTATGGCCATGGGTAATAATTTCCCCACCAATCTCCACCATAAAATTATCTATTCCCCGTTGCAACAACAACTGCGCCGCAGCATCTACAGCATATCCTTTGGCAATGGCGCTCAAATCAACGTAAACATCATCACTATCTTTCGTTACCTCATTGTGAACATTATCCAAATGCAAATGCCGGTAGCCGGTACTGCCGCGCAATGCCTGAACAGTAGCATCATCGGGCACTTGTTTTATATTGATGGTAGGCCCAAATCCCCACAGGTTTACCAGCTTGCCAATTGTCACATCAAACGCACCATCTGTGGCAACACTTATCTGCTGTGCCGCCGTGAGCACATAAAATGTTTCGTTGGCAACCTTAACCGAGCTATTTACCGCACTACGGTTTATACGTGATACATCAGAATTCTTTTTATAGGTAGACATCAACGCATCCACCTCATCCAGACGTTCTTTCAGCACCTTGGACAAATCACCCGCCACAGCGTCAACTACCTTTATGTGGTAGGTTGTGCCCATTACTTCACCGGCAATAGTTACCGTGGAGCGATTACCGTGACGACTATGATTGAGAAAAATAACCACTCCGACCAGGAATATCAGAACGATTATTATACGGACGAAATTATTTTTCATAACCACTCCAGACACACTCGAAAATTATCATTGCACCATCAAGCCAACCGCTACCACATAAAAAAAGGTTCGCCCACAGGGACGAACCTTTTTTTCGCATATCACAACCAATTTTACAATAGTGTTGAAATTGCCGATTTGGCTGCATTGAGCAACGACTGCGGCATCGCCCCTATAGCTATGATAATTACGATAAAGAATGTTGCCAGAAACCGTGATCCCAACGGCAATGTAATCGCCTCAAACGGCAGCGATGGATCACTCTCAGGCGCACAATAAGCAGCACGAGCCATTTTCAAATAGTAGAATGCGGCCACCGCAGCGTTGATTACTGCAATAATCACCAAAGCGTAAAAACCCTTGTGCAATGCACCAGTAAACAGCATGAACTTACCAATAAAACCAATGGTTGGGGGAATACCAGCCATACTGAAAGCGGATACCAGCAAGGTCAACGCCAACAGTGGTGAGCGTTTGGACAATCCTTTAAGGTCATCAAAAGTCACGTTCTCACCATCGGGGGCGATGTTGTAGATAACGTAAAAACAGCCAAGGTTCATCAGCAGGTAACCTATCACATAGAACACCGATGCAGACATACCGACCAGATCGGCAGTTATAACACCAAGCATAACATAGCCAGCATGAGCGATACTGGAATAAGCCAGCAAACGCTTGAGATCATTTTGTACCAGCGCCGACAGATTACCCAAAGTCATGGAAAGTACCGCTATGGCAGCAAGCACCCAAGTAAACTGGGTAATATCAAACCCGGCAACTGCAGCAAAACGGATAAGCAGCAACACCGCACCTACTTTGGGCAAGGTAGCAACAAAGCCGGCTGTTTCATTGGAGGCACCCTGGTAAACATCAGGTGTCCAGAAATGCATGGGAAACAGCGCCAGCTTGTAGAAGAATGCTGTCATGACAAAAATCATGGCAAACACCGCCAGCGGCTGAGTAGCTACCAGCGCCGGCATCTTCTGTGCCAGTTCTGACAAATAAGTAGTATGTGCCAAGCCAAACACGTAGCTCATACCATACAGTGTCAACCCGGTGGAGGCGGCGCCAAAGAGGACATACTTGATACCAGCTTCAACATGAATGCGCCCCTGCCCCTGCCGGAATGGAATCACCACATACAGCGCATATGAGGAGATCTCAAGGCTGAGCAGGATTGTCAGCAACTCCACCGAGCTACTGAGAAACACTAACCCCATAGCACTGATGGTCAGGAACATGTTGTACTCAGTATGCAGCTCCCGGCGAATACCGGTCAGACCATGACCCAGCATGAACACCAGGAACAGTCCCAGAATTATTGCTATCTTGAACAGCTGTGACAAAGCGTCTACACGATAAGCATTGTAAAACAGATCACCGTGAGAGCCGAAGCTGGCCACAGCGGCCACCAGAGAGATAGCGGCAAACAGCAGGCTCACTGCCTGCACAGTACCAGTTTTAAACTTGCCCAAGGTCATGAAGAACAAGACCAGGACCGTTAACATCAGTGCCAGTTCCGGCAAAAATACTGTGTTTAACATAAGTTGATCCGATTCTTGAGATTAAAGGAGATTCCTGACCCAGGCACCTGCCGTCTCTAACAGGGCATGGTGCTCACCATGGTGATGTACAGCTTCCTGCACAGCACTACCAGCATCAATCTGGTGAATAAGATGAGCCACACTAGTATCCATAATATGCAGCAACGGCTGCGGATGTAAACCAATCCAGAACACAAACACAGTCAGAAACGCCAGCTGGATGAATTCACGGAAATTGCAGTCAAACAGTTTATGGCCACCGTTATCATCGTCATGACCATGATCTTCGCCATGGTGGACATGACCATCGGAGTCATCCCAGACCATCTTCTGCAGCATGCGCAACATATATGCAGCGGCCAGTATAGCCCCCAGAATGGAAACCGCACCCACTACAGGGAACTTATCAAAGGCGCCATACAATACCAAAAACTCGCCAACAAAGCTGTTGGTACCAGGGAATGCCAACGACGACAGAGAAAAGATGCCAAGGAACGTAACATAAATTGGCATGAACATTCCCAACTTGTTATTAACCGACAGCTCACGGCTGTGTGTTCGCTCGTAAATAATACCGATAAGAATGAACAGGGCACCGGTGGTTACGCCGTGATTAAGCATCTGCAGCATAGCACCCTTAATGCCGGCATCATTTAAGAGAAAAATGCCCAAAGTGACAAATCCCATGTGTCCTACAGACGAATAGGCTATCAGCTTTTTAACATCAGACTGTCCCAACGCCAGGTACCCGCCTACCACTATGCTTATCAGCGACATAATCAATAGAAACGGCATACAATACAAAGTAGCCGCCGGTGCCATGGGCAGGCAGAAACGAAGGAAACCGTAACCGCCCATTTTAAGCAAAATACTAGCCAGAATTACCGAACCAGCAACTGGAGCCTCAACGTGTGCTGCAGGCAACCAAGTGTGGAACGGAAACATGGGCATTTTAATAGCAAAACCAAGGGCGCATGCGGCAAAGATCCACATCTGGTAGCCAAATGGGAAACTGTGTTCCATCAGTGCAGGGATAAAGAAAGTCCCGGTGGTGATATACATGGCCACAATGGCAACCAGCAAAAATATACTGCCGGCGAATGTGTACAGGAAAAACTTGATCGACGCGTAGTCCTTACGCTCACCACCCCATACGGCGATGATGAGATACATGGGCACCAGCATACCTTCCCAGAAAATGTAGAACAATACCGTGTTCATACTCACGAACACACCCAGCATGGCGGTTTCCATCAGCAAAGTAACAATGATGAATTCCTTCATACGGGTTTTTATGTATGTCCACGAACACAAGATACACAACGGCATGATAAGAGTGGTTAACAACACCAGCAAAACACTGATGCCATCCACCCCCACCACATAGTTGAGATCCAGTGCCGGAAACCAGTGCCGCAGTTCCACGAACTGGTACTTGGCTGTGGCGGCATCAAAATTCGTCCACAACGGCAGGGAAACCAACGCGGTTACCAGAGTCACTGCAAGACCCCAGAATTTCAATAGTGTATCGCCACGCATAAACATGGCAACCACAGCCCCGATTACCGGTATTACCAGCAGTAACGATAAGATCGGGAAATTCAATGTGTTCAGGATTAGATACTTTTCCATGACTTCCTACTGTCTATGAGTAATTGCCTATCCGATAACAAGCAGGCAGTGTCAGATCATTACCACTACAACAAGCACAAGGAACAGCAGTGCCACTGCAGCACCAATATAATGCTGAAGCTTACCAGTTTGGAACCGGCGCACTTGTTCACCACCTTTAACCACACCACGGGCGCTACCATCTAAAGCCCAATCAATCCCTTCCCAGTCAAACCACGACAACCCGCGTGCCAGAGCCATAGTCAAACGCAAACCGACAGTCTGGTAGATATTACTGACAAATTCATTGCTTGCACTGACTGGTTTGCGTGCAACCCACATAAACCATCCGGCACCTCTACGATAAAACCAGTCCAGATCCAGGTTGGAAACATCGTGCGGCTTGAGATATTTGACCATCAAGTAGAAGCCAAAAGCTGTAAATCCGAGCAGGTGGAACGTCTCAGACAAGTGAGGAATCGTGTACGCGTTATAATGCACAGCATATGGCAGCATATCATACAGATACTTGGGATACATGCCGAGAAACAGACACATGAACGCTGCCATGAACATACCGACTTGCATGTTCCAGTGTGCTTCCTTAGGCTTCAAACCACAATCGTTGGGACCAAACCAGATGAAATAAGGCAATTTGATGCCAACCGACAGAAACGTACCAACGGCTGCCAGGCTGAGCATACACATAACGATCAACTGATGGTGTTCACCGGCAGCAGCTATAATCATCGACTTACTGATAAAACCGCTGGTAAGCGGGAAACCAGAAATGGCGATACCACCAATGACAGTAAATATCATAGTGAACGGCATGTACTTATACAGCCCACCTAGTTCACTCAACTTGGAGCGCCCGGTCATTTCCAGCACACTGCCAACTCCCATGAACAGCAGTGCCTTGTAGAGAATATGAGCATAAGCATGAGCACATGCACCGTTGACCGCCATCTCAGTACCGATACCAACACCGCAAACCATGTAGCCAACCTGACTAACAATATGATAGGCGAGAATGCGCCGGGCGTCATTCTCAATAACCGCGTAAAAAAC
>NBLX01000064.1 GCA_002084705.1 Desulfobacteraceae bacterium 4572_35.1 | reverse complement strand
CTTGATGATAATAAAAAAATGGTCGGCATTGTGACCTGTAAGGATATTATCGCTAAAGTTGTTGCCATAGAGGGGACCGACCCTGGAAAGATAACAGCCGAGCAGTTGATGAATCACAATCCCCCCACCATGACACCACAAACCTTCATGTACGAAGCCATGGCTTACATGGTGGGACACCACCTCAAACATCTACCTATTGTTGATGATGATGAAGTTGTTGGTCTGATATCCATGAGCGATCTGATGCGCTATCGCAGTCAAAAAGCGATGCTGATGATTGGTAGTATTGAGGAAACCAAAACTCTGGACGGACTGGCGACTATCCACTCCACCCTGCTGCGCGTGGCCAACACCCTGCTTTCAGAAAACAGAAGCGCTCCTGAAGTGATGGAGATTCTCTCTTACATCCATCATGCCATCATCAAACGTACCTACACCCTCTGTTGGCAACAGATGCTGGATGAAAACTACATTGCACCAACAATCCGACACTGTTTCATCATAATGGGCAGCGGCGGCAGGCGCGAGATGCAACTTGGCCCAGATCAGGACAATGGTTTCATCTACGAAGATTTTCCCGACAATATGCAAGGTGAAGTAGATGCCTTTTTCATCCCCTTCGCTGAAAAATTAACCCACGCTCTCGACGCTGTTGGCTATCCATTGTGCGAAGGCGATATAATGGCCAGCAACGAAGCTTGGCGCGGTCGCTCACTCGATTGGCGCCAACGGATCGAGGATTGGGCTTCCAACCCTGAACCATTCAAAGTACGTTATTCATCAATCTTTTTTGACTTCACCCCGTTAGTCGGTGATACATCACTGGCACACAAGCTACAAAGCGACGTCTTTACCGCTGTACGTAATTATCCCGGTTTTCTATACAATGTAATGAAGCTTAATTTAACTCACAAGGTACCCATCGGCCTGTGGAACAAATTTACTCTTGAAAAAAGTGGTGAAAATCAGGGCAAACTGTCTCTTAAAAAGGGGGGATTGGTATATATCGTCGATTGCTTAAGAATGTTTGCCCTGGAACATGAGATCCGTTCACTGACCACCATGGAACGGTTGCGCCACCTTACCGAAGAAAATGTATTTTCTGCTGAGACAGCCGAACATATCCGTATCGCCTTTGAAGCATTGTGTTTCTTACGTATGCGCAACGAAATCAATCTGTTGAAAAACGGGCAACAACCCAGCAGCTACATCGATCCAAACACCTTAAGCAGGAGTGAACAGGATCTGTTGGTGAGCGCATTCCAAGCCGTAAGCAAGTTGCAAAGTGCCACCCGCAACCACTTCGGCAAAGGGCTGGGATAACAAAATATGTTAGCCAAATTATCCAGGCGAATCAAAAAACAACGTATTTTACGCAAAAAAGCCGTTGCTGAGTGTGATCACTTCTTTTTTTACGGCAGTCTGATGGAGCGCTTCAGCAATTTCAACCGCCACCTGAAAAAAGATGTATGTTCAATCGAGATCGGATATTGTCAAGGATATCTGTATAATTTACCCGTCGGCTTCCCCGGTCTGATCGTTCCTGAAAAACCGTGTCCAACCTTGGTCGCCGGGGAGATCATGCGCTTTCACAATCCACGACGGATCATGAAAATGTTGGATAGGCTGGAGGGGTATCTACCCCACAATGAAAGAAAAAGCACCTATCTGCGCCGGAAAATGACCCTGATTTGTGAGGATAAAACAGTTCTCGGGGAACAACGCAAAATTGATGCTTGGGTGTACATCTACCCAGAACACCACCTGAGCTACGAGCACCACTGCGAAGTACACATCGAATGCGGGCAGTGGAAAACCTTCAGCACTAACAAATATCAGGAAGCTTCAACACAAAAGCAATTCAACCCATTAAGTCAATGCAATAAAACTCAACAGGTTATAGTGGCAACAGCCTTGCGACGGGATACGCTGTTCAGCCAAAAACTGCACCCACCCTCCTGCCACGATCTGTGTAAAAACAGTGCAACATGTGGCTGGCAACAGACCCCTCATCCGAACTCTGACGGAAAAACACTGTAATCAACATCGCCACACAAAATATTTACCAGAATTTTCAAGCTAATTTACTATTCTGCCACCTAAGTTGTGTATCTATTCTCTCAATTTGCTGCTGAACAATTCTACCGGGCAAAGAAAGATCTTTTCTCAATCCCAACTCTATCCGAGCAATAAAATTTTCCAGATCTGCCCCCGTTAACATCGTTGGGGAGTGAGCCCATTTGAACAAACAGTCCATCGCTTCAGAATAATACTTGTCAAAATTAGTCACGCGATTAAAGCCAATCAAAGCCATTATAAGCGTCTGCCACTGCTGAGAATCACGCTCCCTGTTCAAACGCAAAAAAGCAAATTCCGTGACCTGATGGCGTTGATGGTCGAACAGAGAATAGTGCAAACGTCGACGCACCATTTTTATCAACTCATTTTGTGCCAGCCGCTGCTCATACCAATCGCCATTGGCATCTTGAACAAAGTCGCCACCTAATAACAACAAACATTTATAATCTGCAAGGCAAGGAGCTTTTCTCAAGTCATCAGTCTTTGCAACACCCAAACACTCAACATTCAAATGAAGGCTGTGAGGGGCAACCCGGTGATTAAACATCACCACCATTTGGATATAGCGCGCCAGAAAGCCAGGGTCACGAGTCAGGGGGAGGGAAAAGCGGCGTGGATAATCGATACGCACCAGATTATATTCAAAAAAACCGCCAATCCACGGAACCGGCAAATAGCGGCGTAAACGAACATGATGATCAAGATAGCCACCAAAACGCCAGGTTATATCTTCAAGAAAAAATTTGTGGAAATAGATAAAATTGCAAAAAGGCTGATCTTGTCTATGCTGCCCAAAGGAGTGCTCAAAAGCGGCACGATAACCCAAATTACTGAACTCCAATTCGGCACCAAGGGGCACTTCTCCACCAATTCGACTACTACTGGAACGCTGCGCCGCCAGCAACAGCGATTCTGCATTTACCATGGATCGTGTCAACAGGAATGCTCGCAAACAGTACAGATACAAGCTGCGACACCCCTCATGCAGCACACAATTTATCTGCTGTTCAACTTGTGCGGCTATCTCATCCTCATGGGCAACAAACCACTCCAAAGCCGCCAACACCAACGGAGCATCGGGATAACAACCCTCTTCCTGCTGCAATTGAGGTAACTGCTGCTTACGTAGCAACTGCACCACAAAACCAAGAACATAGTGACGAAATATCAGTTCCAGATAGGCGGGTAGTTGCTCTTTTTTACGCCAAATATGTTTACTGAGTTGAAATTTCTTGTCTTGTCGACAAGCCGCCAATTTTAAATTATTTTTGAAGGCACGATAGGGCTGATGAAAATCATTACGTTTAAAGAATTGGAATCTTCGTCGATAGGTCACTCCGATAAATTCGCGCAACAGCATTCCCCGCTCAACTGCTGACAGTTGAGCGTACTCTTGGCTATACCATGTTTTTTGTGCATAGTCGGGAAAATAGTAGGCCATGCCACACCTTACTCATGCCGGTAGTAGTTAAATACCTTCCATCTGCAAAGCTATCTCTTGTAATAACGCATAGTTAATTTTATTGTCCGGTGTTTTCGGTAAATACTTGGTAAACAAAATTTTATCGGGCAAACTCAATTCACCAATATCTTCAATCACATGCTCACGAATATCCTGCAACATCTTTTCACGATAGCTCTCGTCGCGAAATTCTTTTAATACACAATAAGTTACTAACATGTACCCCATAACAGGATGATCAATAACTATAGCTGCGCATTCACGTACTCGGGATACCTGCATAACTGATTCTTCAATCTCATCTATCGAACGACGCCCCCCCCCCGTGCTGATGACATTATCCATTCTGCCCGTTAAAGTAAGGTCGCCATCGGCGTCAATATAAGCACCATCACCGGTGCAAAAAAAACTGCGCCCAGGAAATTTGTTCCAAAATGTTTGATGAAACCCAACAGCATCCTTATACAGATCCTGCAACATCGATGGCAGAGGTGACGCCAATACCAAGCGCCCCAGATGACCAGCCTTTTCAACTATTCTACCATCATGATCCACAACTCTAGCATCTACTCCAGGCAATGGCTTCATCATGGTATCGTCTTCAAAACCTGCAACTCCCGGCACCCCAGCAATTAGACAACCACCAGTCTCGGTCTGCCCCCAAATTTTAATGATAGGTAAATTGCGCTTGTTGGTAAGCTCATATTGAGTCCAATCGTATAAATCTTCATTTATATTCTCGCCACCACAGCCAATAAGTCGCAATGAATTGCTGGTACGATTAAGATAACGCTTGGTACTTTTTGCTCGCATAACGCTACGCAGTAACGACGGATTGGTATACAAAACTGTTACGTTAAATTTATCCAGATAATCAAAAAAACAATTGGTATTTTCGTAGCTGATACTACCGGCATAAAGAAACACAGTAACACCGAGAGCTAAGGGACCATATACTCCATAAGTATGACCATTAATCCAGGAAAGATCGGCTGTATTCCAGAAAACATCCTGTTCATTCAGGTCAAACAACACCTCTGTCGTAAATTGCGCCCACATCAAATATCCCGCTAACCCATGAACAACAGCACGCGGTTTCTTGGATTTGGTTGATGTATAGATCATAAACAGCTGTTCATCAGCATTTCGAACCAAGTCGACATCAGTCTCACTTGAAAATTGAGGATCAGTGATCAGGTCGTTGTACCAGATATCTCGCTTTGGTCGCATCAACACCTGCTGCCCTGTATGATTTACCACGATACAGTGATTTATCTCATAATCTATCCGCTCCAGAGCCTCATTCACAATGCCCTTAAGAGGACGGGTGCGCAGATGGGTACCATCGCTGGTTATAATAAATCTGGCACCGCAGTGGCGCAAACGTTGCGCTAAAGATTCGGCAGAATAGGCCATATGATAGGCAACATGGATTGCACCAATACTGGCACAGGCAAGCATTGCCACAACTGTTTCAGGCAAGTCAGGCATAAACAACAACACCATGTCACCCTTTTTCACCCCCAGGTGCACCAAAGCATGGATCAAGCACTTAACTTCATATGCTAACGACTGGTAAGTATATATCCTTTGCTGACCACTTACACCATGCCAGATAAGCGCTGCCTTATTACGCCTGTCGGTATCCAGATGTCGCCCCAGCAAATTGTGATAAACATTCAGTTTACCCCCAACATACCAACGGTAATGGGGTGGGGCCATGTCATCAAACACCTTGCGATAAGACTTTTCCCAATTTATATATTTATCCCCGAGAGCTGCGAACAACTCATCCCGCGACATTTGCTGATATTGTTCGTATTGTTCAGCCGATATTTGCTGGCGTTGGTAACTTAGCTTAGGATGAACCATCAGATATTATCCTTTCGTGACATATCCTGCTGGGCACGAAATAAATCGTTAAGCGTTTGATACGAGGAGGAAAGTTCGTGCAGTATGCGTAAAAAAACCTTGGCAGTTGCCACCGAGTCCCCCAAGGCACGATGACGCTCATCACACTCTACTACATAGGCACTTAACAAATCATCAAGCTCAGTACTGGTATTATTCTCCATAACCAGTTTGTGCAACAGCATAGTATCCAACCATGGAGTACCCTCTATGCTCACCCCATATGTTCTCTGTAAATGATGTTCCACCATTTTAATATCAAAATTAATATGATGCCCAGTTATCACACTGTCACCAATAAAGCTCAACAATTCAGGCAACACCTCACCTATCGAGGGTTTATCCTGCAACATATCATCGGTAATTCCATGCCATTTTATTGATTCAACCGGAATTGGGATAGGCGGCTTCACATAAGCTTCATAAATCTTGGTGATACGCCCGCTCTTAATTTTAACCGCAGCGGCATTGATTATAGCATCTGTATTAACATCCAAACCGGTAGTTTCCAAATCGATTATACAAAAGGAAACATCGTGTAAACTTCTCTTTAAAGTGTCACGCGAGCGTATTTTTTCACACAACAACCCCATGTATTCCAGCAATGGGTCGTAATTACATTCTTTTCTTCTCGTGGCAATATTTTTAAACCATGATTTCCACATAAAAGCTACCACCCCACAAATTATAGACCAAACACGCTACTATTATGCCACAAAACTAGCACTGTTGCGGGCAAATAAGCTGAAAAATACAACTAGTTTTATCATGACTGAACGGCTATAATGTACTTCATCATTTTTCTTAAAGGAGTAAGGCATTCACTATGAATTTTAAACCAATTTTTGTTCTTATAATTATAATTTCTCTGATCATGCTGTTAAAGGACTGCCGATACGGTGCAGAGCATCAGGACGTAGCTCCAAAATATAAAAATGCCCACATAACTGCGGTAAGTGCTCAGAACCTTCTCAAACAAAAAAAACCTGCCGAAGCCCTCGAATATTATAAAGCTGCACGCCGCGAAATGGAAAACCCAAAAGTTGGAGCCAACAAAGGGGAAGACATCTACATCAACTATGGTTTTGTCCTCAACGATATCGGCGTAATCCATATGAGCTGGGCTCTTTACGGGAAAGACCTAGAAACCAAACATAGCCACATTGACATGGCAAGCATAGATCGCGAGGAATTGGCCAAGGGGCGTGAGTCCCTGGAAAAAGCGATAGATTTCTACAAACGCTGGTACACTCACAACCCAAAAGATTATGAACGCTTTTCCAAGGCAATTTCAGAAAGTTATGCTAATCTGGGCACTGCATTAAAATACTCTGATCGTCACAATGACGCCGTTGAGGCGTTCCGCCTGTCATTGCTGCACAACCCCGACAACGGCAATGCCGAGCGCGCCTTGACGATGCTAGAAATTAACCCGCGTGCCTATATTGAAGCAGGTGAAAAAGAGCAGAAACTACATTAGGGAGACAATCATGGCGCAGTGGTACCTCAATTACAATGGTGAACAAAGCGGTCCATTCGATGAAGCACAAGCACAACAAATAGCACGCAACAACATTAACGGTTTGGCGTGGCGCGAAGGCTTTAGCTCATGGCTGCCCATCGAGCAAATCACAGAACTTGCTGGAACCTCTGACGGCATTAAACCTCCAGAGTTGCGCCCTCTCCAACAAGGATGCACACGAGCCGATGAGATCGATTTCAAAATTTTCGGCACTGAGATGCAATTTGTTGAGATCGAGCTTGATCCAAGTGAAAGCGCCATTGCCGAGGCTGGGGCAATGATGTACAAAGACCAGTCGATCAGCATGGAAACAATTTTTGGTGATGGCTCGGAAGCATCCAACGGCAGCGGATTTATGGGTAAACTCCTTGGTGCCGGCAAAAGATTAATAACAGGTGAAAGCCTATTCACTACAGTTTTTACCCACAATGGCACAGATAAAGCCCATGTAGCGTTTGGGGCCCCATATCCTGGCAATATTATCCCCATCTCCCTTGAAGCTCTCGGTGGAGAAATTATTTGTCAGAAAGATGCCTTTTTGTGTGCAGCCAAAGGGGTATCTATTGGAATCCATTTTCAAAAAAAGATCCTCACTGGCCTATTTGGTGGCGAAGGGTTTATCATGCAAAAACTTGAAGGTGACGGGATGACATTTTTACATGCCGGAGGCAGCATCATCGAACGTGAGCTTAACCCCGGTGAAGAGCTGCACGTTGATACCGGCTGCATAGTTGCCTATGAGCCACAAGTTGATTTTAATCTGCAACAAGCAGGGGGAATCAAAACCTCTTTATTTGGAGGTGAAGGATTATTTTTCGCCCAACTACGCGGACCAGGGAAAATATGGTTGCAATCTCTGCCATTCTCACGCCTAGCCGGACGGATGCTGCAAGCGGCACCACAACGCGGTGGCAGCAAGGGGGAAGGTTCTATATTAGGTTCTCTGGGCAACTTAATTGATGGAGACAACTTCTAAGCATTGGCCAGCAGATAAAGTTAACGATTAAATCAAAGGGTGAGCTTATAGCTCACCCTTTTTATATGGTTATCAACTTCCATACAATAATTGCAGCCATAGCGCTGCACTACATCTTTTGAAACTAATTGCCACACACATAAAAGCCCCCTGTACTTAAGCTCAGGGGGCTTTTATTCGACACATATAGTAACTTACATACTACTCGTCATTGTGAACTCTGTAGAGCAACTCTTTGATCTCTGGACTAGGCTCTGTGGTCATCAATGATACAATGATCATTGTAGCAATAACCAAAGGCACTCCAACTACCGCACTAGAGGTAAAAGGAATATAGAAAGCAAGGATCGAAGTTTTTGGAATCAACATCGAACCAAAAGTAACACCCAAACCAACTACCATCCCAGCAATAGCTGCCTCTTTAGTAGTACGGCTCCACCACAGACCCAGCAGGAACAGTGGGAAGAAGGTGTTAGCACCCAAAGCAAACGCAACCGCGGTAATCTGAGCAATCAACGCTGGAGGATTAAGGGCAACGATAATGATGGACACACCGAGAATAACTGTACCAATACGGGCAACCTTCATCTTGCTCTCTTCACTGGCATTCGGATTCATAACACGGAAGTAGATATCGTGTGCAAATGC
>NBLX01000063.1 GCA_002084705.1 Desulfobacteraceae bacterium 4572_35.1 | reverse complement strand
CAAAAAGACCACCCCGTAAAGAGTGGCCTAAGTGTTTGTTTTTATTGGTCGGGGCGAGAAGATTTGAACTTCCGACCCCGTGCACCCCATGCACGTGCGCTACCAGGCTGCGCTACGCCCCGACGATTATAACGACGCGAATTGTCTTGCATTTGCCATTATATGTCAAGTGAATAAATCACCATCTTTAACGTTTATCTATAACTCTTTTAGCTTTGCCTTCATGACGGGTAATTGTTGAAGGTTCTACCAATTTTACTTTGGCACCAACTCCGAGAACTGACAACAAGCGTTTTTCCAGTTTATCGACAAAAGCGCGTTGTTTTTTCATCTCATCGAAGAATATGTCCTCGTTAACCTCAACCTGAACCTCCAGAGTATCCATAGTACCAGCACGTTCCACTATTAACTGGTAGTGAGGCTGACATCCTTCTACTTGGAACAATACCTCTTCAATTTGGGTCGGGAATACATTGACCCCTTTGATAATGAGCATATCATCAGAACGACCCATAGTTTTCAACATCCGGACATGGGTGCGCCCACAGGGGCAAGCAGAATAATCAAGCTGGGTAATATCACGGGTTCGATAGCGAATTATCGGGAAAGCCTCTTTGGTGATGCTGGTCAACACCAACTCCCCCACCGAACCACGGGGCAATACCACTCCAGTTTCTGGATCAATAATTTCTGCGATAAAGTGATCCTCAAAGATATGCATACCACGCTTAAATTGGCACTCTCCGGCAACGCCAGGACCCATAACTTCTGAAAGGCCATAGTTATCGGTAGCGATAATTCCCAGACGCTCTTCAATTTCACGCCGCATCTCTTCGCTCCACGGTTCACCACCGAACAGACCGACCTTTAGCGCCAGCTTGTGTTGATCAATTCCCCTTTTTTCCATTCTATCAGCAAGGGTAAGAGCATATGATGGTGTACAAACCAATGCGCTGGAACGATAATCCTGCATAATCATTATCTGTTTATCGGTATTACCACTTGAGATTGGAATTACAGATGCTCCAATTTCCTCAGCACCATAGTGCAATCCAAAAGCACCGGTAAATAAGCCATACCCAAAAGCTATGTGAACAATATCATCAGGGGTAACACCGGCTGCGGTCATAAAACGGGCTGCCAACTGTGTCCATATATTCAAATCGTTGCGCGTATAACCTACAACCGTAGGCTTACCAGTAGTACCGGAAGATGAATGGATACGCACCACTTCACGCATGGGAACAGCAAACATTCCATACGGATAATTAAGACGTAAATCTTCCTTGGTGGTAAATGGCAACTTGCTCAACTCTTCAAGAGATTTTACATCCTCAGGAGATATATTATGGTCAGAAAATTTATTCTTATAACAAGGGACATGATCATTAACTAAACGTAACGTTTTCTGCAAGCGATCAAGTTGTAATTTTTCCAACTGTTCACGTGGCATACATTCGTTGCTACGATCCCAAATATTATTTGTTATTTCAGATTGTGTCATTACAGATTATCCACACAACGGCTTACATATTGTAAACCCGCTCCCCCTCAAGCACTTGAACATTGTTGTTCAGCAAAACCTTTATCGCCTCTTCATGGTCATCGAAGCGGAAGATAATTACCGCGCTACCGCCACAACGCTCAACGAATGCGTACATATATTCAACATTAACATTGCCAGCATCCAATATACGTAAAATACCTGCAAGACCCGCGGGATGATCCGGCACAGCAACAGCAACTACCGGTGTTTTGTTCACAGTAAAACCATGATCTTTCAATACATTTTTGGCGAGATCAGTTTTATCGACAATCAAACGTAAAATACCGAAGTCCGAGGTGTCTGCAAGTGACAGCGCCCGAATATTAATACCATTATCACCTAAAGCCTGTGTTACTTCTGCCAAACGTCCTGATTTGTTTTCAATAAAAATTGAGATCTGTTCCACTATCATAATATCCTCCAGAGATAGAGCACAACTTGGCATTATTATGTTTTTATATGGCTATTTTACCCTTTACGTCGATCGATGACACGCTTGGCCTTGCCCTCACTGCGGGTGATAGTTTTCGGCTCAACCAGACGAATCTTACAGGTAATTCCCAGCAGATCTTTAATCTGTTTACGAATTTCATTGTTCAACCGCTGCATTACCTTAATTTCATCGGAGAACACCTTTTCGTTGACTTCAACCTGAACCTCAAGGGTGTCGAGATTACCATCTCTATCAACAATCAATTGATAATGTGGTTCAACCCCGTCAATATTGCACAAAACACTTTCAATTTGAGATGGGAATACGTTTACACCACGAATAATCAGCATATCATCGGTTCTGCCACTCAAACGTTCCAACCTGACATGGGTACGCCCACAGATACATGGTTCGGGCAGGATGCGGGTAATATCACGAGTACGATAACGGATCATAGGGATCCCCTCTTTGGTAATCGTGGTGATAACTAACTCACCCTTCTCACCGTAAGGCAAGACCTCACCACTGACAGGATCAATAATTTCCGGGATAAAATGATCTTCCCATATATGCAAACCATTCTGCGCTTCGATACACTCAATACCCACACCTGGACCTAAAATCTCTGACAATCCATAAATATCAATTGCTTTAATGCCGAGATTCGTTTCGATCTCTGCGCGCATCTCCTCGCTCCAGGGTTCCGCACCAAGAATGCCGATACGCAATTTAAGATCCTCATGTTTTATACCAGCTTCGGATAGCGCTTCGGCAAGGTACAGACTATAGGAAGGAGTACAGGTAATAACAGAGGAACCAAAGTCTTTCATGATCAGCATCTGTTTTTGGGTATTACCACCAGACATGGGGATTACCGAAGCACCAAGTCGCTCGGCACCGTAATGAGCACCCAAACCTCCAGTAAATAACCCGTAACCGTAGGCATTATGAATCACATCTTGACTCGTGGCTCCAGCTGCGGCAAATGAACGCGCCATCAACTCAGACCATGTATCTATATCACGCTTAGTATAACCTACTACTGTAGGCTTACCGGTAGTGCCCGACGACGCATGGATTCGGACAATCTGATCCAAGGGCACCGCAAACAAACCGTAGGGATAATTGTCACGCATATCCTGTTTACATGAAAAAGGTAGCTTGGGCAAATCTGCTAATGAACGGATATCGGCCGGAGTGATATCGGCATCTTTGAAACTTTTCTGATAAAATGGAACCGTAGCGTATACGCGTTCCAGGGTTTGTTTCAACCTTTTAAACTGTAAAGCCTCTATTGCTTCACGCGGTAACGTTTCAAAATCATCGTTCCAGATCATGCGCACCTCATCTCATTTTTTCTATTATCTTCTAACTTTGTCGTCCAAGCTCAAACGCTTTAAGATTCTCAGCTATGAACTTTTTCGGCACCATCTTTTCCAACGCCTGATTCCATAATTTAAGATCAATATCCATCATTTTGGATAAGGCTCCAAGCAGTACAGTATTCACTGTGCGCGGGTTTCCTGCATTAACCGCTAAATCTAAACCATCAACAACTTTAGTTTCGGGGACTTTTGACATAATCATAGCTTCAAGGTTTTCTGGATAACGTTCTAAACCGGTGGCAACGGAGGAGGGCATAATCTGCAGGCGGTTGACAACAATTTTACCATTTGCTTTCAAAAACGGCATATAGCGACAGGTTTCTAATATCTCAAAACCAAACAGGATATCCGCTTCCCCTTCAGGGATGATAGGTGAATAAACCTTTTCACCAAAACGTACGTGGGAGGTAACACTACCACCCCGTTGCGACATACCATGCACCTCATTCTTTTTTACATCATAACCAGCCATCATCAAAACTTCTGACAACACCTCACTAGCTAATAAAATTCCCTGACCACCAACACCGGCAAGGAGAATATTGGTTACTTTATCCATTTTTCACCTCGCTATCTACTAACTTAAAGGCATCAAATTTACACAGTTGATCACATATACCACAACCTACACATAATAATTGGCTGACCACAGCCTTACCACGTTCCCCTTCATCGGGCCGCCATTCAATCGCCGGACAACCAATGTTAAGACACGCTTTACAACCGGTACATTTATCAGCATCTACCTCAAGGGGAGTTTTTCGTTGCCCCATATCTCGTTTAATTAGAATACAAGGCCCACGTGTAATTACTACCGACGGTGCTTTTCTATCCATCTCCTCCTGCAAAACACTTCGTGTTTGTTCTAGATCCCAAGGATTAACAGTGCGCACATGTTCAACACCAACGCTGCGACACAAAGCCTCCAGATCAACCTCTTTACTCTCTTGCCCTACCAGAGTAAAACCAGAGCTAGGATTTTCCTGCCGACCTGTCATGGCCGTTGTACGGTTGTCTAAAATCACCAATGTCGCCGTGGATCCGTTATAAACCATATCCATTAGGCCATTAATACCCGTATGGAGAAAAGTTGAATCTCCAATAACGCCAACAACTTTCTGTTTTTCGGACTCGGGAAGCACCTTATTCAGACCGGAAGCATTACCAACACTTGCCCCCATACAGATACAACTATCCATAGCCGACAGTGGCGGCATGAATCCGAGAGTATAACAACCGATATCACCAGTAACAAATGCTTTTAGACGCTTCAAATTGTAGAATACCCCGCGATGTGGGCAACCCGGGCACATATTTGGTGGTCGATTTGGCAAATCGACATCTGCCGTATGGTTCACCACCAACTCTTCATGACCAATTGCCGCAGCCACACGGCCGGGGGTCAATTCACCACAAATGGGTAAACAATCTTTACCAATAACATCGATCCCCATGGCGCGAACTTGATCTTCGATAAACGGCTCAAGTTCTTCAATTACATACAATGTTTTAAAACGTGCCGCAAAATCGCTAATAAGTTTTTTAGCTAACGGATAAACCAATCCCAATTTCAACACCGAAGCATCCGGTAAAACTTCACGCGCATACTGATATGAAACTCCGCTGGTTATAACTCCAACCTCAGCACTGCGCTCCTCTATGCGATTAAATGGCTGTTGTGCAGCCCAATCAGCCATTTTGAGCAACTCATCTTCAACAACATGATGACGCTTACGAGCGTTGCCCGGTAACATAACAAATTTTGCCGGATCACGTTTAAGGGAGGGCTCGGGCAATCCAGTTTGGGGTTCTGCCTCTTCAACTATCGATTTAGAATGGGATATACGGGTTGTTGTACGGACAAAAACAGGGGTGTCAAACTGTTCGCTGACGTCATAAGCTAAACGGGTAAAATCAAGTGCTTCCTGACTATCTGCCGGTTCAAACATCGGCATCTTTGCTGCACGTGCATAATGGCGGCTATCCTGCTCATTCTGCGATGAATGCAGCTCAGGGTCATCGGCAACAACCAACACCAAGCCAGAGCGCACACCGGTATACGACAAAGTAAACAATGGATCGGCAGCAACATTCAAACCAACATGCTTCATGGTAACTAAACTGCGAGCACCGCCAAGACAGGCACCGATCCCAACCTCTAAAGCCACCTTTTCGTTAGGTGCCCACGACGAATCAATACTTGGATATTTTATCGTATTTTCCAAAATTTCAGTACTTGGAGTTCCAGGATAAGCCACTGCCAGTTTAACACCGGCCTCATAGGCACCACGAGCTATTGCTTCGTTGCCCGATAATATTTCCTTAGCCATCAACACCTCACTTGTATAATTAATTTAAAAATGAACCATATTATCGTTTTTTATAAGAACAACTAAATAGTATGGAGATTACTTACCCATCATATTGAATAGTTACCTATTTTTTCCCTAGAATTGCACGAGACACGCTATGAGTATGGTCGCCAATTTTTTCACAATTATGTAGCATGTCGATAAAAATTAAACCCGATGTTACTGAGCACTCCCCAGTATTCAGACGAGTGATATGATTGGTTCGCAAGCTATCTTCTATAGTGTTGATCTCATTCTCCATCCGTTGAGCTGTTTCGGCAATATCAACATCGTGGTTCTCTATCGCCTGCTGTATAAAGAAGAGAAACTGTCGAGTTTTATCGGCAAGAAGATCAAATTCCTCATTGGCCATCTGCGAAAAAGTTATCTTTTTATCAATTTTACGCTCCCCAAGTTCCCATAAGTTTTCACAATAATCTCCAACCTTCTCAAGATCATTCACCATATGCATCAACGACGAGATCTCTTTTGAAAGATCCTGTGAAATAGGACGTTGAGATACTGCCACCAGAAAATCAAGAATTTCGCGCTGCAACAAATCGATCAGGTCTTCTTTCTTTTTCAATTCCTTTAGCAATTTAGTATCTTTTTTGTGTATAAAACATATCGTGTCGTCTAAACAGTCTAAACACAACTGCGCCATACGATTAACCTCCAATCGCGCCTGACTCAACGCAAGTGGCGGTGTATTTAAAACCCGACTGTCAATGTATTGCAAACGAAAATCTACCTCAGCAACATCACCTTGGATAATACTGGTCGACAACTTTGCCAGCAAACCGATAATTGGCAAAAATATCAACACATTAAGAACATTAAACAAAGTGTGTGTGTTGGCAATATGGCGAGCAATAAACGGTTTATCACCTATTGCACCACCAAACTGAAGCACCTGTTGTTTTGTAGTTATAACAAAATCGGCATCTCCTGGAGTAATATAAGATATAAACTGGAGAAAATAGGGGAAGAAAAGTAACATATATCCAACGCCTATAACATTGAACAGGAAATGAGAAAAAGCTGTGCGTCGTGCCACAACATTTGTACCGACCGCAGCAAGATTCGCGGTGATGGTAGTGCCGATATTCTCACCAAGAATTAACGCCATGCTGGCCTCAAAAGTAAGCAAACCACTCGTTGCCAACGCCAAGGTTATACCTATGGTTGCACTACTGCTCTGAACAACCACCGTCATCAGTGCGCCAACCGCAACAGCAAGCAAATGGCTATCACCTACCAACATAAAAATATTGCGAAATTCTTCACTGGATTTCACTGGGTCAAAAGCCTGCTTCATAACCGACAGACCATAAAATAAAACACCAAAACCAAGGATAATCTCGCCGATATAAACCCACGACTTACGTTTTGCAAATAATTTTAGCCCAACACCAAGACCAATGGCAGGAAGAGCAAATTTTGTTATTTTAAAAGCTATAAGCTGAGCGGTGACGGTAGTACCAACGTTTGCACCAAGCACCACGCCGATAGCCTGCATCAACGACATCAATCCGGCGTTGACAAAACCAACGACCATAACCGTTGTCGCGCTTGAAGATTGTATAATAGCAGTGACCGCTAGACCGACAAATGCCGCCATATAACGATTATTAGTCAGAGCCGCAAGGATCTTACGCATCCGATCACCGGCAATTTTTTGCAGTCCCTCCGACATGATCTTCATGCCAAACAGAAACAAACCAAGTCCACCTACCAACCCAAACAGCAACTCTTGACTTAAAAGAACTGACATACAGCCTCCATAACAGTAGCTCGGCTTGCTAAAAATGCTTAAAAATCACCACTATGTAAAACGCAGAGAATATAGCGGAGGACTATAGCTTTTACAACCGCAAAAGGATAAATACTAGCAAGAATAATCGGTCTTTAATTAGCTAAAACACCTGATCTATCTACTATTAACAGTAATAAAATCTGCCAATGTTGATAAACTCTGCAAAACATCACGACCACTTTGCTGCCCACCGATACGCACACCGTATTTTTTCTGTACCGCTACAACTATTTCAACGGCATCAAGAGAATCAAGTCCCAAGGGAGAATCTGCACCTATCAATGGCGAATCCGGAGCAACATTATCGGGAATATCTTCCTGCAGATGGCAGGCTTCGATTATCATTTCCTGCAATTCGTAACACATAACCTCATTTGCCATTCGTAACTACTCCTTTGTTGCTACAATCCATTTTACTAATTATGGCTCAATTTGCGCAGCGCAATCATCACGCACGCACAAAAACAAATAATCATGGCACTTAACTGCGGTAAGATATCCCTTAGAACTCCGCCCCGCAACAACAAAACCTGACAAGCTTCAATCCCCCAACCAAGTGGCGAAATTACACTCAATGGCTGCATTGAATTTGGCATCATATAGACAGGAACCATTATACCACCCAGTGCCGCCGCTATAACTATGGTAACAGAGGCAATCATGATCGCCTGCTGTTCACTACGAGCCAGAACTCCAAGGAGCAATCCAAACCCGCATGCTGTTAGTCCAGCACAAATTGCCACAATAAACAGCGGCACCACCTTACCGTTTAATTGTAAAATATCAGTTCCAAGGTGGGGCAACAGGAAAAAACCCACGGCCAACACAATAGAAAACTGAATCATACACACCAGCAGGTACGCAAGCAAGCGCCCCCCCAACATCCCCAAACGTCCACCAGGCATTAACAATATACGCGGAAAGATGCCGTAAGATCGCTCCTGCAACATCACTGAAGACAAGGGAAGGATAATGAAAAAAATACCAAACAACGACCAAGCCGGGACATTATGCTGCACAGAGGTTGCCAATATCGCGTCATGCCCATATCCGTCCTGTGTTCTAACTTGTGTTGCCTGTAAAAG
>NBLX01000062.1 GCA_002084705.1 Desulfobacteraceae bacterium 4572_35.1 | reverse complement strand
CATATATTGTGTTTTTTTATCCAGTTTATAGCTCCAGTTTTCTAGTGGCTGACGGTGCATGTTTTCGTACGTAAAATCGGAATTAACAAATTTACGCCCCTGCTGACTGGTAACAATGCGCCGTGTTCTTTTTAGAGCAGGAAGATATAGATGTTGCTCAGTTGTGCCAGTTTCAATATTTTCCAATACTAAAAATCCCGTTCCAGCAATATCCGCAGGAGCAGTAAAACGAATTAAAACCTTGCGCCAATTTCCATCATCCAAACGCAAACTCTTATACTCACGCCTACGCTTTTGCCCACGTGAGCTGATCAATTCCATGGTTCCCGTCATCTGCATATCACGCCCTACATCACGATGATATACCCGGTAGGCTACATCATCAGCTGACAGCAATTCTCCACTTGCCAACTGAACAACACTAAACAAAAAAACAAAAAAGCATATAATAAAATAGGTTGCTCGCATGGGAATCACTCCTCCATCTGTTGACAAAATTTACGAAAGATCAACCACGCTTTAAAGCGTTGTAATGGATTTTTTCCACCACCCAACAAGTAGCCTTTTTTTAACTTCCGACGATACATATCAATCTGAATATAATGCGGCACCGCGAGCACTTTTTGTGATCCAGTAATAATTTTCACAACTTCAGTAGACAACAAAGAGGTAGCCAAAGTACATGCTGGAGCTACTGCAGGACCTTTTTGCTGTTTAATATTCACTTTTTTTATATCCATGTATGAAATATGATACGGATTGGGCGCGATACCGGCGGCAAATGCTGCAAGATTTTTAGTAAAGGTGAAATTATCACTGGTGCCAAAGTATTCATCAAAAGTCATTCCATCTGGAACAAAAGTTTGGAGTGTACTCCCAAAGCCGAGGGGGGCGCTGGTAATAGCGTACAACCCTTTTTTACGTGCAAGGTTAAACAACATGCGTCGCACATCAAAAGCAAAAAAATCTATACCATCTACCAATACTTGGCAATCAGCCAAAAATCTATCTGCATTTTCATCATTGACACCAGTGGAGAAAATTTCAACTCCAGCATGGGGATTTATATCCTTAACCATCTCGGCCAAAACCTCAGCCTTATTACGCCCCAAAGTTTTTTGTGATGCACCAAATTGTCGACTAATATTCGCGGCTTCAAAAGTGTCAGGATCAGCAATATGAAAATTACCAACGCCAAGTCTAGCCAGTGTCAGTATATGCAACCCCCCAACCCCGCCTGCGCCAACAACGGCAACTCGCGCCTTTAACAATTTGCGCTGATCTTCGAAATTGAGGAATCCGATATTGCGGGAGAATTCATTTTCAATTAGAAACTCTAATTTTTCCATATCTTATATCCACTTCTTTTTATACAATGAAAACTATGCCACATTATCAACTCTGCTACGCGTAGCCACATCCATAAATAAATTAGGATTAGTTTTTAAAATATCATCAACAGCAACAAAATATGGAGCGCGCAACCCGTGATATTCTTTCGGCGAGCCAACCTGCGTATAAAATATTTTCTTTCGAGCAAGAAGAACAGGCAACCCCTTGGACATAACCGCATAAAGATGCGAAATGTTTTGTTCTATACATTCGCGCGCCAAACAATTCAACAAACCATCGACCACATTGCTGGTTGAAAAATGTCGTAATATTCTCGTTTTTTCCTGACAAACTATGTCATGTTTTTTTGTTATTGCAAAACGGGACACTTCTCCAACGTTCATTTTTTTTGTTGAAAAATCACCGTTTAAATCAAAACAACATTCAGCAGGCAGCTTTACCTCTGAACCAAGAATCAGTCGCACTGTTCCAACAATTTTTTGGGTACTCTTTGCAATAGCGGCAAAATGGATAGAGTATCGATCATAACTGTCGGTTTCCAAACCATCGGGAAAATCTTCTTTTTTTTCAAAATCATGTTCAACACAGTATTTATTGTATCTAAATGCCAAGACTTTTTTAAACAGTGGATCGTCCTGCTTTATTTTTATAAATTCGATCGAGTTCAATGAAATTCCTTTTAGCAAACTCAGGAAACTATCTTGTGAAACACTACAGGCTCCCAAGCTAAGCAATGTGACATCCTGCTCATGTATTTAAGTTATTTAAACTTAAACTGTATAGCTACGATCTATGGTAACATACAACATTATTAAATTGGCATACAACTAACCCACGCGATTTATGACAGGGAGGTATCCCCAAGTAGGATTGTATCCAATTTGGAGATTTTTTATTCAGCGGCTTACATTCTTTGTCCAGATTGCACGCCAAGTCAATCTTCTATAATTATACACGACATCAATGTGTAGCAATTAACCGTTGCGTGCAAGAACTGTTTTCATACTAGCACCAATTAATGTTTTTTCAATCCAAGCTGAGGTCGCAAAAAGTCAGGTATACCTGCGTCACAGAGTATAATAGATAGGGCAGCACATCTGTAAAGTATCTCGACAAATCAACTGATCTGATTATTCTGTTTATTGTCATCACTTTCATAATCAAAATAATTAACAGTTGAAAAACGGATAAAAAACAAGGAAATATACAAAAACTCGAAAAAGTTATTTATCACTACCTAATTTGGCATATATCGTGCTGTAAATTATACTTATCAGTCTTGTCTTTATACATAATTTTCAATTCAGACAACAAAACATATAATTTAAATTAACCAAACAAGGAAAAACTACTATGAAAAAAATATCTTTACTTACTGTATATGCATTGTTTGCCATTTTTCTTTCAACGCCAACAAGCGTGAAAGCGTTAACTTTTAACACTGGCATAAATGAAATAACTATTTTCGACGGTAATTCCAATAACAACTGGTACGACAATGTAACTAATAGTTCTGGGGTTTCACCGGAAGATAACGAAGTGGAACCTGGCTGTGTTAGAAATCAAAAATGGGATCTCGAGGGTTTTTTCTTTGAGAAAAACATATTATCAATGGTGGGTGGTTATAATTTTAAGGATGGTGTAAGTGAAATTAAATCTGGGGATATTTTCATTTCGACAACTAATGTAAATAAAACCACCGGCAATACAAGCTCTACAACAGGCAACAATGAGCTATTTAACAACTATGGTTATGATTATGTACTCGATTTAGACTTTAACAATTTTACCTATGATGTTGTTGCTATCGATACAGACACAATGGTTACATCTTCCTATTACACTCAAAACCAAAGTTCGAACCCTTGGCGATACGCTAGTGGTGGAGAAACATTAAAACAAAACATGGACTTTGAGTTTTTGGTTGGCAAGGACAATGATTTTAGTTCTAATTTTAGTGGCAATAATCACTACGCTGTAACGGGCTTTGATCTCTCCTTTTTAGGCCACGGTACCAACTTTTATTCCCATTTCACCATGGGATGTGGCAATGATAATTTGATGGGAAAAGGAATTGTAACTCCTGAACCATCAACCTTTTTACTTATGGGTGCTGGGCTTATTGGACTTGCATTCAGCTTTCGGCGGCGCAAATAAGTTGCCAAATCATTACGTAAAAGAACACACCCTATATGCATAAGGGTAGTTTACGCGCAAATAGCTGGATACGAATACTACCGTTTGCTCTATTTATGGGATTCATCGGTGTGGAGGGCGGGGTACGCTTTCTGTGGGAGAAAGGGCTAATACCTGTAGCCGAGAGCGAGCTGCTTTACCTCTATCCCCTGAAAGCAGTGCTGGTTGGGCTAACTCTATTGCTACTGACTCGGCATTATCTGGAGATCAACCTCTCCGATCTCACCCGTTGGCGACATACGGCATTAAGCCTGATATCTGGAATAATAATTTTCGTTTTATGGATCAATATGGATTGGAGCTTTGCCACCCAAGGTGAACTCACCGGCTTCGATCCAGAATGGATCGCCGATAGCAAAATCCGCTCCGCCATGATCACAGCACGCTTGGTCGGTGCGGTACTGGTGGTGCCAATCATGGAGGAGATTTTCTGGCGCTCTTTTTTATTGCGCTATATTATCAATCATAAATTCAGCAAAGTTGCCATCGGTCGTTTCACCTGGTTTTCATTTATAGCAACAACCGTGCTTTTTGGTCTTGAGCACCATTACGTTCTAGCCGGGATGATGGCCGGTGCTATATTCAACCTGCTTCTGTACAAAACCCGCAGTATCGCCCAGTGCATCCTCAGCCATGCCGTTGCCAATTTGGCTCTAGGATTATATGTGCTGCAAAGCGGTCAATGGCAGTTTTGGTAACGATACCGCTGTAAAGTTTACAACAATTTTCTAATTTGATCCACATACCACCCCATCGCCTGCTCTATTCCCGCACCAACACGATATTGAGGAACATAGCCCAATAACCGCTGCGCTTTACCGATATCAGCCTGAGAATGGCGCACATCTCCAGCACGAAATTCTCGGTATACTGGTTGCTGTTGGCAAATAATTCCATTATTTGCCAACCCTTTTTTTAGTTCATCAAAAAGCTCATTGAGGGTTGTTCGATCACCTACGGCAACATTATATGCTTGATCTTTTGCTTCATCATCGGCTAGTGCCGCCAGCAAATTAGCCTGCACCGCATTATCAATAAAACAAAAATCTCGGCTGGTTTCGCCATCGCCATTAATATATACCGGTTGCCCTTTAATCATGGATTCCGTCCACTTGGGAATAACCGCAGCATAGGCCCCTTGCGGATCCTGACGTTTACCAAAAACATTAAAGTAACGCAACCCGACGCTCTTAAAGTCGTAACTGTCGGCAAAAATACCGGCATATAATTCGTTGACATATTTAGTAATTGCATAAGGTGAAAGCGGCTTCCCCGTTACCTCTTCCACTTTGGGTAAGGCTGGATGATCACCATAAATAGCGCTTGAAGATGCGTAGGTAAAACTTTCAACCTCAGCATCACGCGCGGCTAACAGCATATTGAGAAAACCGGTGATATTATTTTGATTCGTGGCAATGGGATCACTGATAGAACGCGGCACCGAGCCTAGCGCCGCCTGATGCAGCACATAATCGACACCGGAGCATACATCATGGCAAACCGCGAGGTCACAGATATCGCCTTCGATGAATGAAAAGCGCCGCCATTGCTGATCGGAAACTAAACTTTGCACCTCGTCCAAATTGTGTTGATAACCGGTAGAGAAATTATCCAACCCAACAACACGCTGATCAAGCAGCAATAACGTCTCAATCAGATTGGAACCGATAAAACCTGCACAACCGGTCACCAACCAGGTTTTCCGGCTATTTTTCAAATCATTTTTATGTTGATTGTAGCTTTTCATTACAACGCTTTCTAACGACAAGACAATCCATCGCCAACAAACTCGGCACGGTATGTGCCTACACTATAGTGACCAATATACAAAACCAAGTTTTTCAGCCTCGTCGGGAGCGACAGAACTCTTAACATCAATCAACACGCCGTTACCGTTTCCGTTACCACAGAGTGCCCATAAATCCGCCAATGGGATCATGGCATAGGCTTTGTGCGACACAGCCCAAACAATAGCATCAACCTGACCCACCTCTGACAACGGTGTGAGTTGCACTGCGTATTCATGCTGTGCCTCTAGCGGATCGGCAACGGGATCATTGACAATAACCTCAATTTCGTATTCTTCAAGTTCCCGAATAACATCAATAACTTTGGTATTACGGATATCTGGCACATTTTCTTTAAATGTCAAACCCAAGACCAGCACCCGTGCTCCCTTCACCATTTTACCGGAACAAATCATTTTCTTGACCGTGTTTTCAGCCACATATTTGCCCATACCGTCATTGATTCGCCGACCGGCGAGAATCACCTGAGGGTTGTAACCAATCTGCTCAGCTTTATGGGTGAGATAATAAGGATCGACACCAATGCAATGACCGCCTACTAGTCCGGGGGTAAAAGGGAGAAAATTCCACTTGGTTCCAGCCGCAGCCAAAACATCCTTGGTCGGAATTCCGAGCTTCCCGAAAATGATGGACAGTTCATTCATCAGGGCAATATTGAGATCGCGCTGGGTGTTTTCGATCACCTTAGCTGCTTCGGCAACCTGAATAGAGCTAGCGCGGTGCACCCCGGCAGTAACTACCATTTCGTAAACCTTGGCCACCGTATCCAGCGTTGCTTCATCCTGACCGGAGACCACCTTGGTGATCTTATCAATCGTATGCACCTTGTCACCGGGGTTAATTCGTTCGGGTGAATATCCCACGGTAAAATCACTACCACACGTTAGCCCTGAGTATTCTTCCAATAGTGGCACACAAAGATCCTCGGTCACACCGGGATAAACAGTTGATTCATAAACAACTATGCTACCAGGTTGTAAATGTTTGCCGATGGCTATCGACGAGGCACGCACTGGGGTAAGATCAGGATTATTATTGATATCAATAGGAGTTGGAACCGTAACAATTAGAAAAGACGCCTCAGCCAGCCCGCTAGCCTCGGTCGTGTAGTTAATATTGCTTTGTGCCAATTGTTCGCTAGTCACTTCGCCGGTAGCATCATGATTATTTTCCAGCTGCTCGACCTTGCGTTTATCAATATCGAACCCAATAGTATCACAACAATTACCAAATGCTACCGCCAACGGCAAACCAACATAACCCAGACCGACAACAGCAACTTTTGCTTTTCTTGCTAGAATTTGCTCCACAGTAACCATGATGGTTTATCCTCCTTCGAATTAGTAGCCATTCATGCCACATCAGTTGAGCACGTGATCCCAATAGCAAGGGTATTTATCGCCATGGATGGGTGGAACGCGTCCCTTGATATAGGGATTGCGTACCCAGCACGCTGAATAGTTACTTAAGTTATTACCTTATCAATACCGACATGCAACAGTTCAAGTCCACGCAGAGATCTCTTTAAATGCCCGGGGCGGTGACCATCACTACCAAAATATTGGTAATGTCCCTGATCTCTATGCGTCTTGGCTGTACACAACACGTCTTGCCCGTAAACTCCACTGAAACTACCGATATTTCCCTGAAAAAAACAACCCGCACTGATAATCTCCTCCACTACCGAAGGAAATTTTCCAAAATATCCAGAATCAATTTGTGGTTTATGCTGCATGAAGCGACGCAAAAAACCAACGGATCTCCGCGCCGACATTAAATTAGGATAGCGTTCCGGGTGCGCCAATAATGGGATCAGTCCGCGTTGTCGAAGCTGAAAAACTGCCCTCCGAAGCATATTGAAATTGCCGGTAGGAGATATTTCGAACAACAGCAGATTTGAATCGCCCAAAGTCTGTAGATTATCAAGTCGTTCAAAAAACTGATCATCCACGTAATACTCCATTCCTGGTTTAAGTTGCAGCGGGATACCTGCATTTATAAGTACATGCTGTAGTTCCGTTACTGCGCCTCTAACCTGTTCTACCGAAATATCGTATACGTTGCTTATGCAATGAGGAGTACAATGAACACAGCTAAACCCTGCATCAACCAACAGAGTTGCCATCTCAATTGATTCCGCAACATCTCGACTGCCATCATCCAAACCGGGAAGTATATGACAATGATAATCGATCACTTATTAATCCTTTGGCAATGCATGTTTTTTCATCAAATCGTAAAAAGTTGGTCGGCTGATAGCCAGCTCTTCAGCTGCCTTAACAACAACACCGGCATGATGCGCCAACGCTGCAACCAGCATCTCTCTTTCAAGCTTATCCCGAGCATCCTTGAGGGTCATCCCTGTCATGGTCTCAACCTCAGGCATAGCGCAATCCGACACCACACCTGCGTCAAAACCAAGATCAACCGGTTCAAGCAAAGAATTATCGGCCATAAGGATAGCCCTTTTTATCTTATTCTCTAATTCCCGAACATTTCCTGGCCAAGCATAACTTTTCATCGCATTTAATGCCGCAGGGGTAAATCCTTTAATTTTTTTGCCAAATTCACCGCTATACCGGCTCAAAAACAGATTTGCCAACAGGTTAATATCACCATTTCGCTCACGCAGTGGCGGCAAATTCAGGGTAATCACACTAATACGATAATAAAGATCCTCGCGAAATCGACCATCATGGATAGCCTGCTCTATATTGACATTGGTAGCAGCAACGATACGCGCATCAATATTTATATCCTCACGACCTCCCACCCGCTGGATAGTCTTCTCTTGAAAAAAACGCAGCAGTTTTACCTGCAAAAGCAAAGGTAACTCGCCAATTTCATCAAGAAATAACGTTCCACCGTGAGCGAACTCAACCTTTCCTTTAACGCGGGTAGCAGCCCCAGTAAAAGCCCCTTTTTCGTGACCAAAGAGTTCAGCTTCGAGTAAATTTTCGGGGATAGCACCACAATTAATAGGGATAAAAGGCTCATCCTTACGCAGGCTCTGATCGTGGATAGCACGCGCAACCAATTCTTTACCGGTGCCATTTTCACCCAATACCATGATCGGGATATCGGCTGACGCCACCTTGCGAATCGTTGTAAAAACCTTCTCCATCTCTGTACATTGACCAAAAATACCGCTCATCGTCCCACGTTGCTGTAAAGAAATCTTCTGCAACTTACGATTTTCAACCTCAAGAGATGACAAATGGAAAGCGCGATCAATAATGATCTTGAGTTCAGCCAAATCGATTGGTTTGCGATAAAAATCGTAGGCTCC
>NBLX01000061.1 GCA_002084705.1 Desulfobacteraceae bacterium 4572_35.1 | reverse complement strand
TCGTATGGGCGCATAACACCCATGTTGGTGATGCCCGCTCCACCGCAATGCAACAATATGGCATGGAAAGTTTGGGACACTTACTCCGCCAACAGATGGGAGCGAAAAACGTACTGCTACTAGGGCAAACCTGCTTCAATGGTACTGTTTACGCCGCTCGTAACTGGGCCGGCACCGCCACCGTTCTACCTATACCACCAGCTCCAGACAACAGCGTTGAGGGGTTGCTTCATCGCAGCGGCATTAAACTCGGGATGTGGCTATTTACCCCTGATCATAGAGCTACTG
Source organism: Desulfobacteraceae bacterium 4572_35.1 (assembly GCA_002084705.1). Lineage (GTDB taxonomy): Bacteria > Desulfobacterota > Desulfuromonadia > Desulfuromonadales > Desulfuromonadaceae > Desulfuromonas. The sequence continues at coordinate 8,518 of NBLX01000061.1, read as the reverse complement.
CCCTGAACTCCCCCAGAGGGCAACGAGCAATAGGGGTAAGCTACGATCCAAGCAGGGATGCTACCGACAATTATGTACCAACACGATTGACTCAGCGTTATGACGCTTTGATTTTTATCGACACAACAACAGCCGTGGCACCAATCAATTGACAACTCTTAGGAGACTGTTGATGGGATAGTCTCCGAGGAAACACACAATCTCTTAAAAAAAATAATATGCACCCCTTGAAATCAAACACTGCAATGATAAAATTCCCATGTGTAACCGTTTTCATGCTGTCAAAACTTCCACAGTGGAGCAACTTTTTTTATGGCGGCAAAACATGCATCTTTCTAACACTGAAAGGAGAACGTTATGAGCTTGGTAAGATGGGACCCTTGGCGAGAAATGGAAGAATTGCTTGATCGGTACAACAAGTCAGAAGCACTGCAACCAGCCGGCGGACAAGAAATAATGCCAAAAGGTGATTGGTCCCCACGCGTTGACATTGCAGAGACCGATGATGAATTTATTATAAAAGCTGAGATTCCAGACGTAAATAAAAAGGACGTCAAAGTTTCGGTAGAAAATGGCGTTCTGACCATTCACGGAGAGAGAAAGCAGGAAAAAGAGGAAAAAGGGAAAACGTACCACCGTATTGAACGCCATTACGGTGCCTTTAACCGCAGCTTCACCATACCTAGCTCGGTAGATACCGACAAAATTAAGGCATCATTTAAGGAAGGAATGCTGGAGATCAACATGGAAAAGTCTGAAAAAGAAAAACCAAAAGCACTTGAAGTAAAGATCTCTTAAATAGAAACAAAAACACTGGAGCCACGACCTGTTTTGAATTTTTTTCATCAGGTCGTGGTCTATCAATCAACCATTACGAATCCGCGGATCGGCAACAGCATAGCCAAGATCGGCAAGCAAGTTACCAACCAGCGTCAGGACCGCACCAATAACCAAAATGCCCATAATGAGAGGATAATCGCGCATCATCACCCCATCATAAAATAATTTCCCCATGCCTGGGATGGCAAAAATGCTTTCAAAAATGACGCTGCCACCAATCAACCCCGGCACCGATAAACCCAAAATAGTTATTATCGGCAACAAAGCATTGCGCAGCGCATGCCTTCCGATAACCGCCCACTCCGACAACCCTTTAGCTCGAGCAGTTAGAATATAATCTTGTTGAATAACTTCGAGCATATTGGAGCGCATATAGCGGGAAAATCCGGCTAAGCCACCGAAGGCAGAAACCATAACCGGCAACAATAAATGGTGAACCACATCCCACACCTGCTGACCAGTAGTCAAATAATCGAAACCTAACGATTTTATCCCCGACACGGGAAACCAACCTAAATAAACTCCGAGATAGTCCATCAACAGCAGTGCCAACCAGAAGGACGGTGTAGCAAAGCCAATAAACACCAACACCGTTGTCCAGCGATCAAACGACGAATTACGTCGTGTCGCCGACAATATACCAATTGGGATAGCCACCACCATTATCAAGGTAACGGATAACACATTGATCAGCACGGTTATGGGCAACCGCTCAATTATTTTATCCCACACTGGCCGGTGATCCTGAGAAAACGAGGTACCAAAATCCAACTTGACCAGCCTTTTAACCCACAACCCGTATTGTACCGCTAGAGGTTTATCCAGCCCATACTGCGCCCGTAACCGGGTCTTTAACTCAACACCGGCATCAGGATTTAATTCGGTTTGTAAATCGGTTGGTTCTCCCGGAGCCAGGTGGATAACAACAAAAGAGATTAGTGTTATCCCCAACAGCAACGGGATCATCATCAATAACCGTTTGGTCAGAAAAAAAAGCATAACGTCACCTTAACGCTGATATTTCTGTTCATTTACCGGTACATACCAACGGATAAAATTGTGCATTATCCCGCTGGGTGCTTCCTCCACTCCATGAAACCGCTTAGCCACAACCGGCAGCGCATCAGGGACAAATAAAAAGGTATATGGTTGTTCATCAGCTAATATCTGCTGAAATTCATCATACATCTTTTTCCTTTCATCCTGGTCCATAATACGTCGACCACGCTCGAGCAATTCATCCACCCGTTTATTTTTATAGCCGACGAAGTTCAACTGTCCCGGGCCGGTTTTACTGGAATGCCAAACATTATATCCATCAGGGTCAATGGGAATTGTCCACCCCATGAGGGTGGCATCAAAATTACCCGGATGGATAAACTCTTTCAGCAGCGATGCCCACTCTATGACCCTTATTTTAACCTTGATTCCCACCTGCTGAAAACGGCGCTGAATAATTTCAGCCGATTTTATCCGCTGGTCGTTACCCTGATTGGTCACAATGGTAAATTCAAATGGCCTGCCATTTTTATCACGAACATCATCGCCATCGGCATCAACCCAACCGGCGGCACTCAGCAACTGTTTAGCTTTTTGTGGGCTGTAAGGATAAGAATTTACATTAGCATTATACGGCCAACTGTCTGGTTTATATGGGCCATTGGCTGGCTGTCCCAGCCCCATCAATACTCCATCCACCAACTCCTGTTTATTGATGGCATATGACATCGCCTGCCGCACTCTTTTATCCTGGAACAGTGGTCGTTTCAAATTGTAGCCAAGATATGTATACGCAAAAGCTGGATAGCGATAACGATTAAAACGTCGCCTGAAGGCCGGCGAATCAGTTTGGCGAGCATATTGTAATGGACTCAACCCCATTTGATCCAAGCCGCCCGATTGCAGTTCAAGAAACATGGTGGTCATATCGGGGATAATACGATAAACTATGCGCTTGATATATGGAGCACCTTCAAAATAGTCGGGATTACGCTCCAAAACAATTTTTTCTCCGGGTAACCATTCAACAAAACGATAGGGTCCGGTTCCTATAGGGGCACGAGCCAGAGGACTTTGCGCAATATCTTTTCCGGCGAGCAGGTGTTCAGGATGGATCGCCATCCCCCAGCTAATAAGGGCTGAAGCCAGTGGTTTTTTATAGCGCACGATAAAGGTATATGGATCTGGAGCCAATGCCTGCGACACCTGCTTGTAGCGTTCGGAATAGGCGGTAGGAGTATCTGGATCGACAAGAAGTTTGTAGGTAAACAACACATCAGCCGAAGTAAATGGGACCCCGTCATGCCATTTAACCCCATGGCGCAGGTGGAATACTATTTCAAGACCGTCGGGAGATACTTCCCAAGACTGCGCTAAGTCACCCTCAAAATTCAGATCCTTATCATAACGTACCAATCCGTTATAAACCTGACCAGCTACTTGTGAAGATGCGCTGTCGGTAGACAACATGGGCAACAAATTACTGGCATCGGCGATGGTTCCCATTATTATGGTATCTCCGACTTCAGGCGTATGAGCTTGCCCTTCCTCAAAACAGTAATCATCCTGCTGATTACAGCCGAACAACAGACACATCACCATCAGTGGCAATAATAAACATCCAGATTTCACAACAGCTCCTATAGTTCGCTCAGCGCTTTTTCTACTGTCCCGACCGGCGGTGATAACGCAAACTGCGCCACACTCAAATGTTGATTAAGCTGCGCATCGTCAACACTGAGGGTAACTTCCATTTCGTCCATGGGAAATTGCAACTTCAGATGCCTTGAGTATAAATTGTTCTGAGTAAAACCGGTGTAGCGCATCTGGTACACCACATAAGAATTTATCCGATACTCAACCTCATGCACCCGCTGATCGACGATAGTCAGTTTATAGCTTGCTCCAGAATCTAGAGGAAAGATCAACCCATGTTCCCATGTAACAGGCTGCACTGTCTCCAATACACTGGGGGGTAATTTTTCTAAAAGCAGGGCTATAAGGTCATCAACAGCTAATGGTAAACCGGTAAAACGCTCAATATTGTTATTGGTGGCCAAACCGTTATAACAAAGCTTTTCGGTAGGTATATATGCCTGTAATTTTGTTCCAACAACAGAAAGCTGCATAGTCAACTGCCCAAAAAAATTGAGCATATCCACCCGCATACGGCGATGATTATCAATCAACAACGCCTGAGTACTCGACCATTTCTTCCCTTTTCTGTTTAATTTAACCCGCGTAAGCATAGACAGTGAACTTATCCGCTGTTGGCGATTCTTTAACAGAAGAAGCATCTCATCTTTATCCACAGAACTCTTGCAACCAGGTGTTATAGATATTCCGGCGCATCCTGCCAACAAAACAGCAATAACCACTCCTAGCAGCAATAGCTGCAGCCATCTTTTTTTCCTGACCAGCATTATTTCAAATCTCCAAGTTTTTCCTTAAGCAGCTTGTTGTCAGGAGTTTTTTTCAATATTTGTGTATAAATTTCTGCTGCCTTGTTATCCAGACCCAAAGCAGCATAGATGTCGCCAAGATGTTCCTGCACCACCATATCGTCAGGCAACTCAGCCACGGCAAGCTCTAGTTGTTCTCGCGCCTGAGTATATTCTCCCAGTTTGAAGTAAACCCAACCGAGAGTGTCCTGATAGGCACCATTTGCCTTAACTGCAACAGCCCTTTTAGCAAAATCAAGGGCCTCATCCAAGCGCTCACCATTCTCAGCAAAGGTGTAAGCCATATAATTCAATGCTCCGGCATGTTTTTTATCCAGCTTTATCACGCGGCGCATACTCTGCTCCATAAGGAGATATGACCCGTGCTCGGAGTAGTAGACTCCTTGAGCGTAGTTCAACTCAATACTGTTCGGGAACCTGGCCAGCCCCCGCTTAAAAGCAGACAGGACATCTTCCCCCTGTTGCTGATATTCGTAATAAAGCGCCAATTGTAAAAAAAGTGCCGGGCGCAAATTGGTTGATGTTGTTGGCTGCTTCTGCTCAGCAATTGCACTCTGTTGCGCTATCAGGTGCTCTACTGTGCTTGCAGCTAAAGCAAACTTACCATGTTTAGCGTACACAATAGCCAGACGTTCGACTGCTTGGGCATATAGATATTGAGGCTTAGTAACTTTAGTATACGCATCAGCAGCAGCATCAAACTTATCCTGCTGCTCCAAAGCATAACCCAACCAATAAAACTGTTGCGACAACGGTTCAATAGTTAGTGATCGCAACAGTGTCTGTTCTGCCAAAAACCAATTGTGCTGGCGTAAATAGATTAAACTAATCTTATTGAGTGCTTCATAATCTGCAGGATCATTTTTGACTAGCTGCTGCAACTCCTGCAAAGCAACAGAATACTGTTGATTATTAATCAATAAGGATGCACGCAGATGGCCAAAATAGGCATTATCGACACTGCGATATGCGGCCTGTTTATACAGCAACAGCGCCGCATCCAATTGTTTATTCTGCTCCAACAATTTGCCGAGATAAACGTAAGCACGCCGACCCTGAGGACAAAGAGTAATCACATGGCGAAATATCTTTTCAGCTTTAATTTTTTCATCGAATAAAATATATATTTTAGCCTGCAGTAACAAAGCCTGAATGTTATCTGGTTGACGTTTAAGTAACCGTTTTATCGTTGCCATTGCCTGAATATTGTCGTCATCCAATAGATGAAGTTGGCTCAAATAGATATACAATTCATCCATCTGAGGATTATCAGCCAGAACACGATGCAACATAACCAGGGCGCGCACCTGATCACCATCGTTGTTACGCGTATACAGCAGATCGGCAAGAAGTAATCTGGAGTCAGTATCATCCGGGCGCAAGTCCAATGCCTCGGTCAGCAACCGATAAGCAACACCTAACTTCCCCTGCTCCAAGTACAAAGCAGCACGGGCAGCACGAATATAAACCGAATCTGAATCAGACTCCTGTGTTTTTGCCAAAGCAGCAAGAGCTTTATCAACCTTACCGTCAGCAACAAAAAAGCGCGCTCTGATGTAGTCGGCATAACCGCTATATTGCGTGTCATACTGTCGTTGACTCGGGCGCAACCGTTCCTGTTGAGCGACACCGCAAGCACAAAGCAGCGATAACAACGTAACCGTTATAAATATCCGTACTGTAACAAACCGTGCACCAACCATAAGTATACGCTGTTCTCCCTGCCAACATGGTCTGAAATATTCTGAACGGTTATAAAATCGCAGCAACCTGCTGGGCGCTTAATAGTCACATCGGCAGATAGATTGCTGAGAATTTGCTTGATTATAATCAACGATCTTGCCACCATGCATGCTGCTTACCCGCATCTGCGCTAACTCTGTGCGGACGCTAACACAGTTGTCTTATGAGGTCAATTTTTCCCATTTCCAGATAAAAAAGATAAAGGAGTATCACATGGCAATTGCAAAAAAAATTTCCACCTGTATTGAGCAATCTTCGTGGATTCGCAAAATGTTTGAGCAAGGAGATTTATTACGCCAACAGTTTGGCGCAGAAAATGTTTTCGATTTCACTATAGGCAACCCTTCGGTCGAACCACCACCGGCCTTTCATGCCGAGCTTAAAAAAATAGCCGACAACCCTATAAGCGGAATGCATCGTTATATGAGCAATGCCGGTTATGATGATACCCGCGCTGCAGTCGCACAGTTTTTAAGTCAGCGCAGTGACAAAAAAGTAGATGCTGCAAACGTGATCATGACCTGTGGTGCCGGCGGAGCCCTAAATGTAGTGTTAAAAAACGTCCTCAACCACGGCGAGGAAGTGATAATTCTGGCACCGTATTTTGTTGAATATAAATTTTACATCGACAACCACTGCGGCACACCAGTTGTAGTTGAAACCAAAGAGGATAATTTTCAACTTGATCTTCAAGCTATTGAAAATCACATAAGCAACAAAACCAAAGCGATAATTATCAACTCCCCTAACAACCCGACCGGAGTGATCTACCCCGCCGACGATCTGTGCGCCCTGAACAAATTGTTGTTACGCAAACAACAGGAATTTGGTTCCACCATCTATCTTGTTTCCGACGAGCCATATGCCCGTTTAGCTTACGACAATCAGGAAGTACCTGCTGTTTTCAACTGTATAAAAAATTCGATTGTTGTCACCTCCCACTCCAAGGATCTAGCATTACCGGGAGAACGGATCGGCTACCTGGCCACCAACCCCGACCTAGATGAAGTTAACAAATTTATGGAGGGTGCCATCTTTTGCAACCGCGTACTTGGCTTTGTAAACGCACCTGCACTGGCACAACGTTTGATAACCAATTTGCAAAACGAAAGTGTTGACATTGATGCCTATGAAGAAAAACGGGATCTGTTTTACACTGAATTAACCAACCTCGGCTTTGAAGTGGTTAAACCTCAAGGTGGATTTTATCTATTCCCAAAATCTCCCCTTGAAGATGATGTAGAATTCGTCCAACTGGCACAAAAGTACAACATTTTGCTGGTACCGGGTAAAGGATTTGGTGCTCCAGGTTATTTCCGTATAGCTTATTGTATTGACAAACAGATAATTGAAAACAGTTTGCCAGCGTGGAAAAAACTAGCTGCTGAGGTTGGGCTAGGCAGTTAAAGATAACGACAGCCATGATACTCGACATCTAATCTGCAAATTGATTAGAAATTATTGTTACTTCAGCAATAAACTTGCTACAATCAGTGAAATTTGTTGCATTTTCGCTAACCATATAAGGAGGTTGTTATGCGTTTATTGACTCGTTCCGATTTCGACGGTATTGCCTGTGCGGCACTACTTAAAGAATTGGGCGTTATAGATTCCATGGAGTATGCTCACCCCAAAGACCTGCAGGATGGCAAGATAGAAGTTACCGAAAATGATATTTTAGCAAATGTGCCTTATGTTCCAGGATGTGGGTTGTGGTTCGATCACCACTCCAGCGAAAAGGAGCGCCTGGATCTCGAAGGGCAATACCAAGGTTCCAGTTGTGAAGCACCAAGCGCAGCGCGAGTGGTATACGATTACTACAACGATCCCCGTCTGGACAAGTTTGATGAGATGTTAATGTATGTCGATCGAGTAGATTCTGCACAGTTAACAGAAGAGGAGATTCTCAACCCTTCAGGATGGGTATTGTTAGGTTTTTTGTGTGATCCCCGCACCGGTCTCGGTTATCATAAGTCTTTTACCATCAGTAATTTACAGTTGATGAAAAACCTGATGGAAGCGCTACGCAGTCAGTCTATAGATGAAATTATGGCTGACCCCAACATAAAAGAGCGGGTGCAGATGTATTTTGAAAATGATGCGCGCAGCAAAGAATTTTTGCAAAAAAATACCCGCATTGATGGCTGCGTAGCCATCACCGATGCGCGCGGATTAACAGATATGCCGCCGGGTAATCGTTTTCTTATCTATATGTTCCCACAAACAAATGTCTCTGTCCGCATGATCGACGGTCGCGGTAAGAAGTTTGTTGCCATCTCCGTAGGCTACAGCATACTCAATCGCACGGCTACTGTAGATGTTGGTTCCTTGATGCTTAAGTACGGTGGCGGCGGGCATAAAGCGGTCGGTACCTGTCAAGTACCCTACGCCGATGCCGATAGAGTATTGGCAGAAATGATAGAGGTTATAAAGGGATAATTGCATATAGGTACATGAAGTGCGTAAAGGGTGCT
>NBLX01000165.1 GCA_002084705.1 Desulfobacteraceae bacterium 4572_35.1 | reverse complement strand
TGGGATTTGTTTTCTGACGAGCATATGCTTGATTCTGGTGACGCGGTTTAAATCAGATATAGTTGCGTCAACACCGTTAACTCTGGTGTGTGATGTGGTAAGATTTTATGGGTACTTTGTTTGGGTAAGGAGGAAAGGTGGGAGTGCTCTGACAATTTTTTTATATGCCATTTTAATCTTGACACAGGTTCAATCAGTTTTTAATGTAGCGCCACAATAGTTTTAGGTGCTGAAAGGCATAATATGGGAATCCCGTTAAAATCGGGAGCGGGCCCGCCGCTGTAACTGGGGACGTTGATTGCATGATAGCCACTGATTTTTGATCGGGAAGGCGCGATTTAACGGATGATCTGGAAGCCAGAAGACCTGCCTGAAACATTTTTGTTATCCTTTCTCGGCGGAAGGGTGCAGCGTTTCGTGGTTAAGCAAGGGACAACCTCGAATCGATTTTTTATCGGTTTGGGGTTTTTTTGTGCCCAAACCCAGTTACGAGGAGAACGGAAGATGGGAAGATGTGTATTGAGAGTCGCGTTGGGTTTGCTATTGCTATTATGTTGTAGCGTAATCTTATGGGCGGCTGAAAGTGAACAAAAAATTGGTGATGTGGTGGTAACTGCTGGTCGTGTTGCGGAGCCGATGAATGAGGTGGCGCAGCGGATAGTGATTATCGATCAAGAGGATATTCGTCTTTCGACCGCAACCAGCGTCGATCAATTGCTGGCTGAGCAGAATGTTGGTCATATGCATACCTACCCCGGTGCTCTTACCCAAGTAACTATGCGTGGGTTTCGCTCCGATGGTGCAAGCGCAGGGTTTTCTAATCCAATTTTGTTTTTGATGGATGGTCGCCGCGCCGGTACGGCTAATTTGGCAAAAATTCCAGTGACCTTAATCGAACGGATTGAGGTAATTAAAGGGGCATCATCAGCAGTATATGGTGCTGAAGCAATGGGGGGTGTTGTCAATATTATTACTAAACGAGGACGGGGGGAACAGTCTGCTTCGCTGTTTGCTGAAGTTGGATCTGCATCGCACTTTCGTTTGACTGCTGAGGTTGAAGGAGAACTGCGTGGTTTGGATTACTATGCCATGTTTGGTCGTAACGATCAGCGCGCTGATTACAGTGATGGTGATGGTGATACCTATGAAAATACTCAGTCACGAGGGCGGGAAAAATTTGTCAATCTTGGTTATTCTGTTGGTCAGCATCGGTTGGGTGCGACGGTTTTGGAAGTGGATAATTGGCATGTAGTACAACTTTTCCGGCAATGAGTTATGGCTATCGCGATGCTAATTTTTATACAGATACCCAAGGTGCCCAAGTGCAATTAACCTGGCAAACGGGTATCAGTCGTTTAACTATGGGATTGGATTGGGATGAGCAGGAGGCGCGCAATTCTCAGGATCCCAGTGGTAGGCCGTTTGGTGTTAATGCTGATTATGAACGTCGTGGTTTATTTATAGCCGAAAAGCTTTCATTGTTCAGTGATCGGCTATTGGTGGATGTTGGTTTGCGTTATGATCGCTACGATGTTGAAACTCATGAAACGCAGGGTTATACCACATTGAAAATAGATGATGAGCAGATGTCGGAATGGTGCCCGCGTGTTGGTCTGGTGTTTAAAACTACAGAAAATTTGGTTTTTAAAGCCTCTGCTAGTCGTGGCGTATTGTTGCCGACCGCCGGAGAATTGGCTGGTGACTTTATTAATAGTGGTTGGTATCAGGATGGTAATGGAGTGTGGCAAAGTTATAATGTGCACTATCTTGGCAACGGTGCACTTGATTCAGAGCAATCATGGACATATGAAATTGGAGCAGATTATACCGCTCAAAATTGGTATTTAAATGGCAGTGTGTTTTATGCAGATTATGAAGATAAGATAGAGACTGATAATTATTTTGATGTAGTTTTGGCGGAAAGTATCAGTAGCTATAAAAACATTGATGGGGCAACTGTTAATGGGATGGAGCTGGATTTCTCTTGCGATTTAGCTCCCGCGCTGAATTTAGGGTGGTCTATTGAACCTTTTGCATCACTTACCTATTTGTTTGAATTTGAAGATGATAAAACCGGTGATGATTTGCTATACGTAAGTGATACGCAGGCGCGATTCGGAGTAAAAACCAGATCTGGAAGTGGTTTTATGGCACAGTTGCTGGGAATTTATCATGGCCCACAAGACGTGCAAAATTGGAACATGTATCCTGCAACAGTGGAGGAAATGGGTGGTTTTACTCTGTGGAATCTAACTTTGACTCGGGATATAGCTTTACCGTGGCGTGACGGTATGGAGCTGGTGCTAAGTGCGGGGATTGAAAATATTTTAGATAAAAAATATGCTTATGTTAAAGATTACCCCATGTCTGGGCGTGAATATTGTTTTTCCGCTAAGCTAACATTCTAAGGAATTCACTATGCAGTTCTTTTATTGCTCTGAGCGCTTGAGCTTGAGACTCTGTTTGTCCTTGTTTGTTGTGCTGTTGTTGAGCGCGCAGAGCAATAATGCTCTGGCTCTGGAATATACCGATGCGGCGGGACGAAATATTGAACTTTCTGCTCCGCCGCGGCGTATTGTTTCGTTGGTGCCAAGTGTAACGGAGATTCTTTACGCTCTTCATGCAGAACACCAGCTGGTAGGGGTGACCGATTTTTGTAATTATCCACCTGCGGCTAGCCAAAAAAGGAGTGTCGGCGCTTACGATAGCCCTGGGTTGGAAACGGTTATCAGCTTGGCACCGGATTTAATCATTATGGACATTGCTGGTTCTAGTCCTGGGCTTTTGCGTCAATTTGAACAACTGGGGGTGCCTGTTTTTCTGGTTGCCCCTAAGTCTCTTGATAGCACTATGGGTACCATTGATGCTCTTGGGATGCTAACGGGCAAAGAGGTTCAGGCGCAGGTGTTGCTGAACATGTTGCGTGATCGGATAGAACAGGTTAGGAAAATGCGCCCAGCTAAAACTGTACGTACATTGGTGTGCGTGATGATAAAGCCGTTAATTGTTGCTGCTGGCGGGACATTAGCCGATGATCTTATTGGTCTGGCTGGGGGAAGCAATGTCGTAGCTGGGTTGAGGCGTTATCCTGTAATTGGTATGGAGATGGTTCTAGCGTATGATCCAGAATTGATAATAGTGTCTCCACATCCCGGGACACCGAATCCTGTCGATTATTTTCAAAAGTGGCCGCAATTGCAGGCTGTGCGTAATCATAATGTGGTTAATATCAAAGCTGATTTGTTGCAGCGTCCAGGGCCACGTTTGGTAGATGGGTTGCGAGAATTAGCAAATCAATATGAGCAAATGGAGAGCAGATAGGTGCACATGGACAATGTTAAACAGTTCAGCCGCTTTAGCTGGGTACTTTGGCTTGTTTTTGCGCTGTTGCTCTCTTTATTGATCGGTCTTAGTTGTGGAACGGTGAGTATACCATTGCGGGAATTGCTGAATGTTTTGTTTGGTAGTGCCAGTGATGGTGGTGTTAGTTTGAATTCAGTGGTTATTCATAAAATACGTCTGCCACGCGTGTTATTCGCTGCTCTGGTAGGGGCAGCGTTATCGGTTTCTGGAGCGTCTTTTCAAGCGGTGTTACGTAATCCTCTGGCTGATCCCTATATTCTCGGGGTGTCGGGCGGCGCAGCGTTGGGGTCGGTGGTGGCGTGTTATGGCGATAATAATACTTTGATTTTAGCTGGGGTAATGGTCGGTAGCCTGGCGTCGGCATTGCTGCTGTTTTTATTGTGGTTGGCTCCATCCGATTCGGTTCGTAATGCCGTGTTTTGGCTGGCTGGAAATCTAGCTAATGTTCGTGCTGACTGGTTGCCTTGGGGGTATGTTTTTTCCTCCATAGCGTTTCTATTGTTGTGGCGAAAAGCGCGAGTGCTCGATCTGTTTACACAAGGGGAAGATTGTGCTGCTGATTTAGGTTTGGATGTCGGGCGGGCACGGATGCAGGTTTTCGCAGTTGCCGGAGTGTTGGTGGCCATAGCGGTATCTATGGCTGGTTTGGTCGGCTTTGTTGGCTTGGTGATCCCCCATGTGGTGCGGTTGCTGTGGGGTCCGGGACATGCCAGACTGTTGCCTGCCAGTGCCTTGGCAGGTGCGGCATTTCTGGTGTTGGCCGATGCTTTGTCGCGTACTGTACTTGCTCCGGCAGAATTGCCGGTGGGGGTGGTAACGGCTCTTATAGGAGCACCGTTTTTTCTTTATCTGCTGCGTTTGCGGGGACAACGATGATTCATGTTGAAGGACTGAGTTTTTCCTATGGTGATGAAGCTATATTGCAGCAGACAAATTTTCACGTATATCCGGGAGAGTTGTTGACAATTCTCGGGCCAAATGGAGCAGGTAAGTCAACATTGTTACGTTTATTGCGCGGGCGTTTGCGCCCAGATGGTGGCTGCGTAAAATGGCGCGATGGAATTGCCCACCAACTGTCACGAGCTCATATGGCTACCTTGGTTGCAGTGTTGCCACAACTGAGTGCTCAACCGTTTGCTTTTTCGGTGCGCGAGATGGTGTCCATGGGCTGTTTTGCTGCAAATAGCAGCATATGGGGAATAAGTGATGAGCAAAAGGCTGTTGTTGAGCGCACCTTGAAGCAGACGGATATTGCCCATTTGGCCAACAGGGCGGTTTGTGATTTAAGTGGTGGGGAATTGCAGCGGGTATTATTGGCTCGTGCGTTGGCACAGCAGACTCCGGTGTTACTGTTGGATGAAGTGACCAGTCAACTGGATTTGGGGCATACGCGCAGTATTGCCAAGTTGCTATACTGTCTATGCCGCGCTGAGAGAAAAACAATCATTCAGGTGTCGCATGACATGGAATTGGCAGCAGAGATTTCTCAGCGGATTTTGTTACTTGATTCACGGGGAGAAACATTGGCGTTGGGAACTCCATCACAAGTGTTAACGGCAGCGAATATTGCTGCCGCTTTTGGAGTGCAGGTAAAAGTTGAAATAGATAATAATTACAATGCTCTACGTGTCAATCCCGCGCCTATTAGATGAACTATATGCAGTAGTTATTTCCCTTGACAATTTCCCAGGGTAAATATCGATTCAATTATTTTTCGAGCTTGGTCAGATACTACGTGGTAATACACTTCAACTCCATCTCTTTCCCCTTCAATAATTCCTTTGTTTTTTAACAGAGCCAGATGTTGTGAGACTGTTGCTTGAGGTAGCTCCAAACACTCCCATATTTTTTTAACATTACATGCTTGCGATATAAGACCTGCGACAATTTTAAGTCGAATTGGGTGCCCCAGCACTTTTAGAATCTCTGCTTCACGGCTATAACTGTCGTTTTTGTTGAACATGATTGGCTGCATTGATCTATGCCCTTTTGGTGTGTGGTTGATGCTAAAATGAGTTTAT
>NBLX01000164.1 GCA_002084705.1 Desulfobacteraceae bacterium 4572_35.1 | reverse complement strand
ACAAAAAACGACCTCAACATTGTGCAGACAGGGGGAAATACTCTTCAGATTCAATCTTCAAAACTACCGAACGCCTTTTTACTGAAGAGATAATTAACCACCCAAACTATATCATTACAAATGCTGATTAATAATTGTAACATTCCATAATCATAATATTTTTCTACAGTAGCCAGCCTCAACAAACCTCTTGAATTAATACACTTCACAACGCAGTGAGCGAGACAATAACACTCTATAAATATCACAATTTACCGAACATCTAATATTCTCAATTTTGTTCTGGCATCTGAAAAACTTTGTCCATAAAAAATGTGTGGCGTAGTACTTTCTCAAATCACTATAAATTTGGAGCTACTATACTAATCGTACAACTACTATGATACTCTATGCGAACGTAGTAACTGAGGGAACTAACCACTCGGACAGGAGTTAGTAGAATGAATAATAATATTTTTTATTTTGGCGAAAAAGTCGATAATTATGACGTAAAAGTATTAAATGAGCGAGAAGTAAGAGCAAGTGCCGGAATTTTATTTTTATTTGCATTTATTTCTTTTCTAAATTCATGGCTAGTTGGTGATTTTACTTTTACCAAAATTTTCGTAATCGCATTTCTTATAGATTTCTCAATTCGAATTTTTATTAACCCCAAATATTCGCCAAGTATGATCCTTGGACGGTTGGCAGTAAGCAATCAGAAAGTAGAGTATGTTGGCGCTCCTCAAAAAAAATTCGCTTGGAGCATCGGTCTCATTTTAGCAATCTCAATGTTTTACCTCCTTGTTGTTAAAAATGTAATTGGTCCAGTTAACCTGTTCATCTGTCTTACTTGTTTATTACTTTTATTTTTTGAGTCAGTTTTTGGAATTTGTATAGCATGTAAAATATATGATCTATTTCACCAAAAAAAAGCTAAACTATGTCCAGGAAATGTTTGTGAAATAAATTCGAAGGAAGAGATTCAAAAGACCAGCACAGTGCAAATAATTATCATGATTTTATTTTTAATTCTGGTGTATTTTATTTCTAATTCTGCCCTTATTGGCACTATTCATGGGCTACAGGCACAATCAGCGGAGACAACCACATTACTAGAGAAATCTGCAGAAAAAAAATGCGTTGTGCCTGATTGGGCTATAAAAATGGGGCACGAAGAAAAGTGGAAATTGCATAATGGTTGCAAATAAGACAACGCAATCCATGCTTATACTTCTAACAATCGAAACCATTTGCGGATTTATTTGCTACAACTTTTAAACCAATATCATCTTTTCTCGACTAAAAATGGTCGGCAATGGCTATTTAACTTCAGGAACTACATTGGCAGTTTTCAACTGGTTGTTTCGTTTTCCGTTTAGGCAATAACACCAAAACAAATAGCATTAAAGCACTAACCATCCCTATTAAAGTGCGATGCTCATCGTGAGTGATCGCCTGCCATCCGGCGGTAAGATTGGTCATTGAGTAGATCACATCGACAGCTATACCCATCAACAATGCAGATGCCATAATCCCACCGAGATAGATACCGGTAGCTTTTTTACCGAGAATTTTAGCAATAACTGATAGTGCTGCGGCATTGGTTGCCGGCCCAACTAACAGAAAAACCAGAGCAGCACCAGGATTTAGACCTTTAAGTACCAATGCTGCAACTATCGGCGTTGAAGCGGTAGCACAAACATACAGCGGCACTCCTGCTATGAGCATAACCACCATTGCAATCA
This sequence comes from Desulfobacteraceae bacterium 4572_35.1, assembly GCA_002084705.1. Taxonomy (GTDB): domain Bacteria; phylum Desulfobacterota; class Desulfuromonadia; order Desulfuromonadales; family Desulfuromonadaceae; genus Desulfuromonas. The sequence goes on along the minus strand of NBLX01000164.1, from coordinate 3,587 downwards.
AGGGATTTCCGAGCCATTGCTCAACAAGATCTGGCGAAACAAATACGGTAATCAATCCCGCAAGCCCTACACCTAAGAAGAACCAACCAGCAATATCTTTAAACAAGTCACCATAGGCATATGCCATCGCGTCAAATATTCTGGTAGCAATTTTTTTAGACTTAACTTCATTACTACAACAACTTGACGGAATCGTTATTGAAGACGGAGAGTTTGTATCTACCTTAGCTTGAGTATCGGGATCAAAAAATTGCACCAACTGACCAGTAACCATTGCGGTTAAAAATGCCGATATCGGGCGTAAAATTGCCATTAATGGATCTAAAAGTGCCCAGGTAACCGCAATTGAGTCTACCCCGGTTTCGGGAGTCGAAATCAAAAATGCTGTCGTTGCCCCTTTGCTTGCACCCTGCTTGCGAATACCTGCAGCTGCCGGCAAGACACCGCAACTACATAGAGGGATGGGGACTCCAAACAACGCTGCCTTAAAGATACTGCTCCGATTTTGTGACCCTAAATGTTTAGCAATAAAATTATCGGGGACAAAAGCCCCACTACCCCATGGCATGCTCCAAACCTAAGCCAAGTAACTTTGCCATATGTGGATCAGCTAGAAAGTAGATGGCATTCTTTCCATCTTTTCGATATTGCACAATCTTCTGACCACGCAACACTCGCAACTGATGGCTAACCGCAGACGAACTCATATTAAGCAAACAAGCCAGATCGCAGACACAGAGTTCAGAAAATGATAATGCATGGATAATTTTAATTCTGGTCGGATCACCAAATGCCTTTAGCAACTCAGCTACCTGAAATAAAACATCATCAGTTTCCATAGCGGTAATAACGGCATTAACATTCTCTTTATGGATGAATTCAATCTGACAATTTCCATTTTCAGTACTCATGCAACCTCCATCGTGTGAACACATATTCATACATTACCACAATGCTCACACTTGTCAATAAGGCGATGCTTAATTGGCGCACCAAAATCAAACCATCACGATTGACATTTTCTAATCCAACGACTACATTCGTAGTGACAAATAACACCACCTAAGAGGAGCTATAACTGATGATTATGACTAACGTGAATACTGTGCCGGGCAAAAAAATTGTTGAGCATTTTGGGATTGTCCAAGGGAGCACGGTACGGGCGAAACATGTCGGGCGTGACATTATGGCAAGTTTTAAGAATTTGATTGGCGGTGAACTAAAGGGTTACACCGAATTACTCCAGGAATCTCGGCAGGACGCTATGGATCGGATGGAGCAGCAAGCACAACAGATGGGTGCTAATGCGCGTGCCCGTCGCGAAGCAATTTTACGGATGAAAGAACAAGCACACAAACAAGGAGCAGGGATGATTATCAACATGCGCCTTGAAACTGCAACTATCGGCAGAAATGCAAACAAGAAAAAGCAGATTGGTAGCATTGAGGCAATTGCTTACGGCACTGCCATTGTCATGAATAAATAATGAAATTCACTCCTGTTACCCTACCAGACAATGTCAATGTATCTAAAACGCATCCGCTGATCGAGCTTCTCTGGCTTATCGGCGGATTTGTCGTATTGATTGGTGTTTTATTTTTACTATTGGGCTTCACAACAGATTTAGCGGTATCAAAAACACCAATCGAGATCGAAACATGGATCGGTGAACTGGGGTTAAATGAGTTCCCGGGCACTGAAAATGAGGCATTAAACAACCGCCTAGAACTCCTCCTTGAACAACTCCCAAGTTATTCTCCGCTCCGACGATATCAGTTCCATGTCCACTTAGCTGACAGCGACGAGGTTAATGCCATTGCCTTACCAGGAGGCAATATTGTTGTCTTTGCGGGGTTACTAAAAGAGATCCAATCAGAAAACGAACTGGCGATGGTTTTAGCACACGAGTTAGGACATTTCGCCCATCGTGACCATTTACGCGGTCTTGGTCGAGGACTAGGAGTTGCAGTTGCCAGCGTCCTGCTATTTGGTGAAAATAGCGCTACCAGCAGTGTCATTTCCAACGCCCTACTCACCTTTAACCGCAGATATTCACAACAGCAAGAAACAGCAGCAGATCAGTTTGGAATTGACCTATTAACTAAGCGTTATGGTCATGCTGGTGGGGCAATAGATTTCTTTTCTCGTATTAATACCAACGATGAACAGGCCAGTTACCTGCTCGCGACCCACCCTCATCCGCAAGCAAGAATTGCTGCTCTCCACCAGCGGATAAAAAATCGACATTATCAAATGAAAGCCCTTGACCCACTACACGCAGATCTACGTAAAATAAACACATCTGAACAAATCAATTAAGTCCATAACGCATCGATAATCAATTTATTAAGCGGACGATTTTCCCCTTGAAACGGGTAACAGTGGATATGAATTGCAGGATTAAAATTCATCTCGATAATGGCGTAATTATCTGTGGTAGCCGGAACTTTAATATTTGGAATCATCATATCCAGCCCAGTAACAACGACATCAAGTGCCTGACAGGCTTTTACTGCAAGTGCCTTATACGTGGGATCGATCTTATCGGTATAATCAATACTGTCACCACCCGTACTAATATTAGAGTTCTCACGCAAAAATACAATTTCCTCAACCTCAGGGATATAATCGAAATCCAGCTGCTGCAAGGTCAAAAACATCTCCTCGGCATCACCCAGCTCAATTTTCTCCAGTGGGGTTCGATATCCTTTACCGCGTAACGGATCACTATTTTTATACTCTACTAATTCCCGAATATGGCGACCTTGTGGCACCCTAAGCCCGTGCCTTGACAATACATTTTTAGTTACCAATTTATTTTCCATCATCAATACACTGCTGTAATTATCCAGACAAGTACGCGTCGCTTGCATAACGAATCTATCAACGCCATCTTTAGTAAAACGGACAAAGTTTTCTTGCCGATCAATAATCTCAAATTCAATCCCTTGAAGAACAGCTTCTTTTAAGAGCAGTTGCGTAGATAGTTCTAAGTCTTCATTTCCATAAAAACGAAAACCTTGCGCCAGACTCTCTGCTTTAAAATTGCGTGCCTTATCCATATGGAACGAAACATAACCTTGGCTAGCAACCCCTTGGAGCAAAAGCCTCGCGGGGTGAAGGTCAGGACTTTCAAGCAAAGCTGAAAACTTAGCCAACACCAGTGAATATAAACCGTGCCCGGAAAGGTTAAGCGGGGAAAACATCTTTTCCATTTTGGTCAAAAGCATCCCTGCCCAAACCTTTGGAGTTACTTCTTGACCAGTAAAATCGGTTAGCAAGACATCATTACCAAGACCATGACAGGAAATTTTATCTTGGTTAGCATTTACAATTTCTTGTTGCTGTGTACCAAAATCGCCATTTTCATTAAGTAACAAACAAAACAATAAAAACAGATGGGCAAAATGGAGGTCAATTTCGTTAATCCCAATTTTGGCAAACGGATCAAGGTCGATAACCCGCACTTCTAAATGGGAAATTCTTTCTTGATCAGGCTCAAACTTTATCCGAATAGGAGCATATAATTCTTTTTCACTACTCAACTTATCCTCATCAATAAAAACCTGCATCGACTTTTTCCAAGC
>NBLX01000060.1 GCA_002084705.1 Desulfobacteraceae bacterium 4572_35.1 | reverse complement strand
CAACAGATGCCTTGCACCGTGAAGAGTCTTGTGGTGGTCACTTCCGTGTTGAGCACCAGACAGAGGATGGCGAGGCAACTCGCGACGATGAGAATTTCTGCTATGTTGCGGCATGGGAATACAAGGGTGTTGGCAAGGCACCTGAGTTACATAAAGAGCCTCTCAAATTCGAAAACATCAAACTTGCAGTAAGGAGCTATAAATAATGGATCTGACACTATACGTATGGCGCCAAGATGGTCCTGAAGCGAAGGGCAAGTTGGAGCAGTACGAGGCTAAGGATGTCAGCCCCGACAGCTCTTTCTTGGAAATGATGGACATCGTCAATGATGATTTGATCGCCAAGGGGATTGACCCCGTTGAACTTGACAACGATTGCCGTGAAGGTATCTGCGGAACTTGTGGTTGTGTGATCAATGGTATCCCTCATGGTCCTCAAAAAGAAACAACAACCTGTCAGCTGCATATGCGTCAGTTCAGTGATGGCGATTGCATCACAATTGAGCCATGGCGTGCAAAAGCGTTTCCTGTAGTCAAGGACCTTGTTGTTGATCGCTCTGCTCTGGATAATATTATCCAGTCTGGTGGTTACACCTCAGCTTATACTGGTGAGTCAATCGGTGAAGCAAATAACACACTTATTCCTAAACCTGTAGCAGATTACTCTATGGATGCTGCTGCATGTATAGGGTGCGGTGCTTGTGTTGCCGCTTGTCCTAACGGTAGCGCAATGCTGTTCACCAGCGCTAAGGTTGCCCAGCTGGCAGTATTGCCACAGGGTGCTGTTGAGGCTGCTGATCGTGTTAACGAAATGACAGAAGCGATGCTCAATGCTGGTTTTGGTAACTGTACCAACCACTATGAGTGTGAAGCGGCTTGCCCTAAAGGGATTAGCGTTCAATTTATCGCTAAAACAAACCGTGAGTATATCAAGGCAATGGGTAAGTAATTTATTTTTGATCTGTTGTTATAGAATAAAAAGGGCGAACCGTTTGGTTCGCCCTTTTTATACTTTTTTCCAGCGTGAAAAATAAAAAATCAAACGTCACTTCAGTGTCTCTCCAGCGGCACGTAGCTGTCTACTTTGGGGACTGAACTCAGAGAAAAATTGTCACAGGCCCAGCGTAGCAATTGTTGCGGAGATTCGCCACGTAAGCCAGATGGTGGATTTTGACCTAAAAATTGTAGGGTTTTAAAGATAAGTTTAGACCCATTGCTGTAGATATTGGCATCAATTTGGTGGTGGCGCTTACTGATTTTTTCACCGGTACAATTAAGAGCCAGGGGCAGGTGAGCATAGGTTGGAGTGGTAAACTTTAACTGCTGAGATAAGAAGATTTGCCGTGTAGTTGAACTTAGCAGATCACGACCACGCACTACTTGAGTTACACCGCTGTCATAATCATCAATAACAACAGCTAACTGATAAGCAAATACTCCATCACGACGACGTAAAATAAAGTCACCAATTTCATTAGCTATATCCTGCTTAATCTCTCCTTGAATCAAATCGGAAAAAGTAATTCTGTTGCGTTGACCTGTCTTGATGCGCATGGCAGCAGGCTCCTGACCGTTGGGAGTAATTCTAAGGCAGGTTCCGGGATAAATAGGCCCGTCATCGCCAAAGTGGGGAGCGCTGGCAACAATATGTTTACGGCTGCATATGCAAGGGTAGATAAGGTTCTGATCGTTGAGCCAGTCAATAATTTCCTCATATCGTGAATAGCGTTTACTCTGGTATATAATATTGCTATCCCAGTGCAGACCGAGTGAGTCAAGTTGGTGGAGAATTATGTCGGCTGCTCCGACAACCACGCGTGGTTGATCGAGATCGTCTATTCGTACCAGCCATTTCCCGCCACTTTGTTTGGCATGACAAAAGCTTGCTACGGCAGTTACCAGAGAGCCAAAATGTAAAATTCCTGTAGGGCTGGGAGCAAAACGACCAACTTGTTGTTTAATTAAACGATGTGATGACATGGCGCAGATGATGGATCCCCTTGCGTTAAAAGTCAAGAATGATGGCGTCGAGAAATTAATGAAGAAAAATGTTGACAAAATTGGTCAGGCAGCCTATTTCTTACGAGATAAGTCATTAATTGATGTGTGGCTAAATCTAAACGCGGCGAAATCCTTATTTCAGGAATAAGTTATGATAATAACCAGAGCTACTGAATACGCTATTCGTGCGGTATTATATATGTCCAGGTTCCCCACTGGTGACATTGTGTTAAAGAAGGATATCTGTCGCACTCAGGATGTGACCCCAGCTTTTCTGACCAAAATATTTCAACCTATGATAAAAGAGGGGATTATCGGTTCTCAGCGTGGGGTTGGTGGTGGTTTTTATCTGAAAAAAGAACCAAAGCATATTACACTATACGATATTTTTGAAATTCAGGAAGACCCTCTCTACCTAAACAAGTGTCTGATTGAAGAGGGTAATTGCGCACGCGATACATATTGTCCTGTTCACAGTGCCTGGGAGAATGTGCGTGAAAAAATGATTGATCAACTACGTTTATACGATTTTGCCAGATTGGCTGCTGAGGAGAAGGAGAATATCCAAAAGCGAATCCAAACAAGAAATAATTGTGCCCAAGATTAAAGGGTGGGCTTAAAAGGTAGTTGGTATGCTACAGTTTAGATATAGAACTATATACCATCATGTATGATTTATTTCAGTTAAAACCTTGGTAAAACCATTGACTTAATAAACGATAATTATTAGTATTGCACGATTTTATTTTATCGAAAACCAAGCCAGTGGGAATAAATAATATGGATGCTGAAAAACTTGAAGAATATCGCGTTATTTTGCAGGCTCAGCTTGAAGAATTGTTGCGTGAAGCGGGTAAAACCGTCTCTGGTATGACCGATGAGCACATAAATTTCCCGGATCCAACTGATCGAGCCTCCATGGAATCTGATCGCAACTTTGAACTACGTATTCGCGATCGTGAACGGCGACTGATTGGAAAAATTCGTGATGCGCTGGAGCGCATCGATGACGGAACTTTCGGTATATGTGAAATTTGTGAGGAAGAGATCGGTGCAGCACGTTTGCGTGCCCGCCCTGTTACTACTCTGTGCATAGATTGCAAAACAGAGCAGGAACGTCAGGAACGGATAGGTTAAAGCTTCACAGTCTGTAGGACAGGGCACAAGCTATATGCAACATAAGGATGCGATTTATTCCCAGACTCAAGACGTAGCTCCATTCGAGTTTAATGAAAAGGTTGTCAATGTTTTTGACGACATGATAACCCGCAGTGTCCCCTTGTATCGAGAATCATTACAACGTCAGGCGCAGCTGGCTGCACACTATTACCAGCCAGGCAGCTGCATATATGATCTGGGCTGTTCTAACGGGAATTTTGGTCTGTTATTTCTTCAAGAAATAGGTGCAATTCCGTTTAAGATGCAGGCTATCGACAATTCTCGCCCCATGTTGGAACAATATCAACGTCGTCTGCAACCAATTCTTAACAGTAAACAGATTGATATAAACCACGCTGCCCTTGAAGAGGTAAAATTCACTGTCGATTCAGCTTCCGTGGTGGTTATAAATCTTACATTACAATTTCTGGCACTCAACTCACGCGACAAGTTACTTCAAGATATATATGACGCTTTGCGTCCTGGAGGAATTCTGTTGCTGAGTGAAAAAGTGATTCATGCCGATACGCAGATGGCTGAATTACAACAGGATTGGTACTACCGGCTAAAAAAAGAAAACGGCTACTCTCAGCTAGAAATTAGCCAGAAGCGTGAAGCTTTGGAAAATGTTCTCATTCCGGAAACCCTGGAGCAACACCAGCAGCGCTTGAACAATGTGGGTTTTAAGAAAATAGAGATCTGGCTCAAGTGGTTTCATTTTACCTCATTCTTGTGTGTTAAAGAATGAACTCATCATACCGTCAAATTTTGCAGGCATTAGATCCCTCATTAAAGTTGCCGTGGCTGGCTCAGCTGAAAATATTATTGCAGGACAAAGAATATTTTCAGCGTGTTCGAGATCGTAAAAGTCAAAAATATCTCAGTATAATTGATAACTTACCTCCTATAATTCCCAAAAGCTGCCAACTCGATCAAGACTGGATAACTGTCGGAGCTGCCGACGAGCTTGATACTGCCGTCGCCGAGCAGCTTCTTCATGCCCTGTATGGTCTGCGTCCATGGCGTAAGGGACCGTTTAATATATTCGGCACCACAGTTGATTGTGAATGGGTTTCATATCTGAAGTGGAACCGGCTTAGTCCCGAGATTGCCCCCCTGCGTGGGCGGAAAATTCTCGATATTGGCAGCAGTTGTGGTTACTACCTCTATCGTATGAGTGTGCAGCAACCCCAACTTCTGATAGGTTTGGAACCTTATGCGACATTTTATTTCCAGTTTCGCTTGTTGCAACATCTAATAAAAGCTGAAAATTGTTACACTATTCCGGCAAAATTTGAAGAGCTCCCTTTGATGGAGGGTTATTTCGATACCATCTTTCACATGGGGGTACTATATCATGTGCGTTCCCCTCTAGACACCTTGATTCAGATGCGGCGAACTTTGCGTCGTGGTGGTGAACTGGTACTTGAGACCCTAGTAATTCCCGGAGAAGAATATCTGGCATTATCGCCACCGGATCGCTACGCCAAGATGAATAATGTATATTTTCTCCCCACGGTAACGTGTTTGAGTTCATGGCTGGAGAAAGCTGGCTTTACCAATATTCGCTGTATTGATGTTGCTCGCACAACATCGGCTGAACAGCGGAAAACCGCGTGGATTCAAACGGAGTCTTTAAGCGATTTTCTTGCTCCTGACGATAAATTTCATACCATCGAGGGTCATCCGGCACCCCGTCGAGCATTGATGATAGCGGAGGTGAAATGATAGCAATGGAGGAGATTCGCACCGCATTAAATTGTCATCACCCTCAGCTTCTTGAACAGCAATTGGATCGGAGAGCTGCCGTTGCCCTTCTGCTGCGCCCAGCGGCAAATGGTGCCGAAATGTTGTTTATTCAGCGCGCCAGTCACCCCCTTGATCCATGGTCTGGAAACCTTGGTTTCCCAGGTGGAAGCATTGAAGAGGAGGATAAAAATTCCTTGAGCGCGGCAATACGAGAGACATCAGAAGAGGTTGGCTTGTCACTATCACAAGAGCATTTGGTGGGAAGGCTGGATGATCTTCATGGAATACGGATACCGGTGCAGGTAAGTTGTTATGTTTTTATAGTGAACGCTTTACAGCAGGTTTACTGCAATGAAGAGGTGGAGCATAGTTTTTGGTGGCCGGTAACCAAATTACAGGAGCAACAGCGCCACGGTATCCATCAGGTGGATTGGCACGGAAATATGCTGGATGTCCCCGGTATAGTTATTGCTGATAATTTGCCGTTATTGTGGGGTTTAACTTATCGTTTTGTCAGTCAGTTCCTAACCCTTGTCGGCACAAAACCGCTACCATTGTTGTAGCTGTTTGACGACCCACCCTCTTCGGGCGAATTTTCATAGAGTAAACTGTGGGAACGACTTTAGCCGCGAAGTTCTTGATTTTACAAATAAATCTCGACTAAAAGTCGCTCCCACATAGAATGTTAGTAATGTTTGCCTGTTTTGCAATGCAAGATGGTAGCGCAAAAAAATTATTTAAGTTACTCAGAAGTCTGCCAGAGTTACCCTAGGATAGTGGGTTAAAAGCGCAGGATGCAAGCCGACCAGGTGAGACCTGCCCCAAAAGTTACCAATCCCACTATATATCCTGGTTTTATCGAGCCATTCTTTAGAGCTTCATCAATGGCGATGGGGATGGATGCGGCAGAAGTATTGCCGAAGCGATCGACGTTGATATATACTTTATCGTGTTCGATCTTAAACCGTTTGGCGATCCCTTCAATGATGCGGATATTGGCTTGATGGGGGATCAGTAGGTCGATATCCTGCGGTTGTAATTCAGCGCGTCGCAAAGCTTCATGCAGTGCGTCTGTCATGGAGACCACTGCATGTCTGAATACCTCACGCCCCTGCATGTTGATGGTGGCAAAATTGCTGTTTAAAAGTTCGTGGGTTAGCGGATAACGGCTACCGCCGGGGTTAAACAGCAGCTGGTTGTGGCGACCATCACTTTTTATGTATGTGCTCAAGATACCGCCCTGATCCTTCGCTGGTGCCAGCACTGCGGCTCCGGCACCGTCGCCAAACAGTACGCTGGTGTTGCGATCTTGCCAATTAACCATGCTCGAAAGCATCTCGGCAGCTATCACTAACACCAGTTTATAGCCATTGGTTCGTATCAGACTGTCTGCAAGGTGTAGTCCATATAGGAAACCACTGCATGCGGCGGAGATATCAAAAGCAGCGGCAGAGCTCGCGCCAATTTTATCCTGTATCAGGCAAGCCATGGAGGGAAACTTCATATCGCCGGTTACGGTTCCAACGATGATGAGGTCAACCTCTTTAGCACTGATTTTGGCGCAGTTCAATGCTGATAATGCTGCCTTACTTGCTAGATCTGCCAGAGAACTGCCCGGTTCAGCAATATGACGTTGATGGATACCGCTACGTTCAACAATCCCATGGTTTCAAGTTCGGCGTTGGTTAAAATACGCTCAGGCACGGCGTGGCCGGTGCCAATGATACAGTTATGTGGTTGCATACAGTGCTCCTGAAAAATCAAAATCAGGGTGGGCAGCAACCACAGGTAGAACGGAACAGTGTCGTGCTCAAATAGCGATCACCGCGGTCGGGTAGCAGAGTGACCACGGTTCCTGAGTCCATGCTGGCAGCAATACGAAGTGCTCCGGCAACAGCGGCGCCGCTAGACATGCCAACAAACAGACCCTCTTCAATTGCCAGGCGTCGGGCACAGGCGAAGGCTTCATCGTCCTCAACCACGATTCTTTTATCAATTTTTGAGGCATCATATACAGCGGGAACAATGGCTTCATGCATATTTTTTAGCCCTTGGATTTTATGACCAAGGGTGGGCTCAACGCCAATTATGCGAATATTTTGGTCAAACTCCTTTAGCGCTTTACCTGTTCCCATCAATGTTCCAGAGGTGCCAATGCCTGCGACAAAGGTATCTATTTTACCATCACATTGGCGGTAAATTTCCGGGCCAGTGGTCTCATAATGTGCCAGTGGGTTGTTGGGGTTGGCATACTGGTTAGGCATAAAATATTTTTGCGGTGATGCCGCCACAATTTGATGAGCCAGTTCAATTGCCCCGTCGGTGGCTTGCCCGGGAGGGGACAGTACAACCTCGGCACCATGAGCCTCTAGCACCTTGCGCCGTTCGACGCTGACACATGGTGGCATAATCAGTTTTACTCTATAACCCAGTGATGCTCCGATCATGGCCAGTGCAATCCCGGTATTTCCTGATGTTGGTTCCAGAATTGTTTTCTCTTTTGTTAATTCGCCAGATTTTATAGCGTTTTTAATCATATACCAGGCCGGACGATCTTTTACTGAACCACCGGGGTTGCTCCCTTCGAGCTTGGCAAGAACTTTAACTGCTGAATTGCTGTTGATATTACTCAGTTGTACCAGCGGTGTGTTGCCAATCGCCTGAACTAAGGAAAATTGCTCTGTTGACATATCTGTTACCTACCTTGTTTGCGACTATGTAGAGGGTTAATTAACAATTTAGTAAGATGATGGGCATGCCCAATAGTTTACCGTTAAATAATCCCATGCAGCGGTGCCCCTTTGATCCCCAGTTTATCTATCCGTTTTTCTATTTCAGGATCATCAATTAAGGGGGGCGCGTGATGGGGTTTGCGCCGAGCATCTATAATTAAAGCTCCATTGCAACCCCAGTGTTTGTTATGGCAGAACGAGTCTATGCCGTAAATATCTTGCGCTGGGTCAGAGCGGGTGAACGTGGTCCATAAAAAATTATTCAGATTGGCAGCGGCAAACTCACTATCGTCACTAATGATAAGTAGCGGGAAGTTATTGATGCTGTCCTTAGCACTATAAAAGGGACAAAATTGCTCCATAGTCTGCCGGGCAGCTTCAGTGGTTGTGCATGCCGCCCCTTGTATGACCATAATCCCCGCTTGAGCAACGTGGGGTGCGCTAAATCCTGCGGGCAGCTCAAGCTGCGCTGGCAGCTGAGTTGGTAGCTCTCGTTGTGCTTTCCCGCTGGCAGCGATAACCACCTTGGAGCCGCTATTGAGGCCGTTGCCGCTGTAGTCGAGGGTATCAGTGGTGGTGCAGGTATGAAAATGGAGATCCCTGCGCCAATCGCAGCGTTTTAGTACGTGGGTGAAAAAGTGATCAATGTCGTGAATGTCCAGCTGTGGGCAATCATCACTGTTGGCAATCAACAGATATTTTGCCAACGATAGCTGGCCCTGACCCAAAATAGCGCATCCCTGAGTTAGCAGCTCTTGAGGACGCTCCTCATTGCTGTATGGGGTGTAGCGTTCGCTTCCTAATGCCAGCAGCAAGGGATGGACTCCAGCGGCATCTACGGCGTGCACAGCTTTGATGCCGGGCAGCACGGTTGGGATCAAATCGCCGGTAAGCTCGTGGATAAAGGTACCGAAACTGGTGTCTTCCTGTGGTGGGCGACCCACCGAGGTGAAGGGCCAGATGGCATCGCGACGATGATAAACTGCATCGACTTGCATCACCGGAAACTCGTGCTTTAGGCTGTAATAACCGAGATGGTCACCGAAGGGACCTTCGGGGCGGGTTGCGGTGGGGTCAATGCTGCCACAGATGACGAAGTCGGCTTCGGCGGGAAATGGGAGGCTGCAATCGGGTGTACCTGTTACCATGGCCATGCGTCGTCCGGCAAGTAAACCAGCAAATGACAATTCTGGCATCCCTTCTGGCAGGGGCATAACTGCTGCCACCGTTAAACTTGGCGCGCCGCCAACAAAAATATTAACCGGCAGACGGTTGCCATCTTTTTTAGCGTTGTTGTGATGAACACCAATGCCACGCTGAATCTGGTAGTGTAGCCCAACCTCGCGGTTGTTCTGGTATTCGTTGCCTCCCAACTGCACGCGGTACATTCCCAGATTTGAGTGGCGCAGCCCGGGCTGGTGAGGGTCTTCACTGTACACCTGCGGCAGGGTTATAAATGGCCCGCCATCATCTGGCCAGGAAACCAACTGGGGGAGTTTGTCGATAGTGGTGCGTCCAGCCATGATTGGCCCAGTTTTAACCCGCTTGGGCAACAGGTGCCAAGCTCCCCGGGGTGCCCCCACGAATTGCCACGGTTTTTTCATGACAGCTGCGGGGTTTACCTTGGTGTCCACCAGCCGTTGTATGGTGGTCAGAGTGTCACGGAAGATAAAACGGGTGCGTTCCAGTGTGCCAAACAGATTGCCCAGCATGGGGAATTGTGAACCGGTTACGTTGGTAAACAGCAGTGCCGGCCCTGCGGCGGCGTATACTCGGCGCTGAATGGCCGCTGCTTCCAGGTTGGGGTCGATGGGTTGATTTATACGGATTAATTGCCCACGTTGTTCAAGGTCCTGTACGCAGGTCTGGAGATTGGGATAACCCACGAGCAACTCCTAAAATGAATTGATTTGACGAATAAAAGAGTTGAGCAGACCATAGCTGCGGCGATTGAATTCTATTGTCAGTCGTGGCAGCTCCCATAAGTCGGGCTGGTCTTTTTCTTGCTCCAATGCTGTTATTGCCTTTATATGTGTGCCTGGCAGCAGTATCTCAGCAAACTCATTTTCCAAAATGTTAATCTGCGCTTCCGTCAACTCTTTGTTAAGTCGAATAACCAGTAAATTATCAACGTAGCGGCTGGAATGATATACTTTATAAAAATTGTGGATAACTTCAACAGCTTCTTCGGCACTGCGGGTTATGGTGAACAGCCCGAAATCCTCACCCGAGATTAACCCTTTGGTTAATAATATATCTCGGCAGAATTCAAACCATTTCCCCCAATATTCTTCGCCGCAGCCGCCATCGTCGTCGTCAACAAGAACTATCGGCACCGGGGGATTTTTACCCGTTTGCAGCAGAGTTATCGCCTCCATTGCTTCGTCCATGGTGCCGAAACCACCGGGAAACAGAGCAATGGCGTCAGCTTCTTTTAAAAAAGCTACCTTGCGATTAAAAAAATATTTATATATCAGGCTGCGCTTACTTTTGGCCATCACCTGATTGGTGCTTTGCTCGAAGGGGAGCTGAATGTTGACGGCAAATGAATTTTCCTCACCGGCGCCCTCATTCCCTGCCTGCATTATGCCGCCACCGCCACCAGTGATAACCATATAATCGTGGTTGGCGAGGAGCCTGGAGAACTCAACACATTTTTTATAGATGGGGCGGTCGGGGGCAGTGCGCGCCGAACCAAAGATAGTTACCTTGCGGCGTGAGCGGTAAGGTTCGAAAATCTTATTGGTGTAGCGCATCTCCTTCATGGTGGTGCGCATCAATTTTAGGTCAGCTAGATAGTCGGTATCCTGCCCAGCTTTCAGAGCACTGAGGATCATCTCTCGAATAATATACGGATGATGAACACCAACTTTCTCAATTAATTGATCAATCAGGGTGTCAATCTCGCCATTGGTGCGGCTGAACTTTATCTCCATAACTGTCAATTACACTCCTGTAAAGATACTGTCAAAAGGGGCGCGACGTTTCCCCTGAAATTTTAAACATGGGCAAGAAATTTATTTCCAGCCATCCTTGTAGAGCGGATCAATAAGCCGCGCATACTTGAGCCGATGAATCGTTGATCAAAAGCAAGATATTGAGCGCGTAACTGATGTTCCAGATCGTAAAATTCTTCGCGCTGGCTTGCACTCATCCGATTTTCAATTTTATCGCAGATAAAAGTAACACAGTTGAAAGGTCGTGTCTCTACCGTCAGTGTACATCCATGACTGCCCATAAAGGGGCAACTTTTATTAAAGTCGGCTTTGGGTAATTTGTGTGCCAGCAATGAGCTGAGCAGATTGACCAAAGTCATATGGTTGTGACCGTGGTCGCAGCATCCGCCCTGACATTGACAGCACTGGTTGAGTCCGTCAGCCTGAGTAAATAGCTGTTGCATTTGGAGCTGTAGCTCATGGATGTTGGCTAGATGCTGTTCAATCCATTGGCGTTCATCTTCAGCTATACTGAAAAGTTCTTGCTGTACGCTGGTGACAATATGTTGCCATTGTTGTGATGGGGGGGGAGTTATGCTCAATTGTGTCAATTACCGTAATTGTTTTGATGGTCGAAGAAGCTCATAAGCCGGGTCCTGTACCCGAAATCGGTTGCCCGATAGCGGGGGACGATCATTCCTCTAGGTCCGCCGTTGCCGACGGACTCAAGCAGCCAACCCGGAAGCTTCGGACGGGTCGCCCTCAAACGCCTCTCTATTTGGCCTTGCTCCGGATGGGGTTTACCTAGCCTCTGATGTCACCATCAGAGCTGGTGAGCTCTTACCTCACCCTTTCACCCTTACCTGTTGAAATATTTTAACAGGCGGTCTTCTCTCTGTGGCACTTTCCCTGAGGTCACCCTCGGTTCCCGTTAAGAACCATCCTGCCCTGCGGAGCCCGGACTTTCCTCCCGTTTCTGGTGAAACCGGCGATCGTCTGTGCTTCTTCGACCATAATTTAACTGTTAACTCACAAGGTGAATATACTACTCTTGAGGTAAAACATATAGCAAACGGTTGCAGTGTGGACAGCTGTCAATTCCCTGTTTTTTCAACATTGAGTTAAAAAATTGGGGAGGTAAATGCATGTTGCAGCCAAGGCAGTTACCACGTCTGGCTTCAACCAGAGCCAATCCTTTGCGTCGTACCAACAGCAGTTCGTATTTTTTGCGGATATTATCCGGTACATGTTTTGCCAGTTTTTCACGCTTAATATCTTCCGAAATCAGAGCATCGTCGATCTCTTTGAGCTCGGCGATTATTTCATTAGCGCGGCTATCGTTGTTCTCCCGCAACTCTTCCAGCTGCTGTTGCTTTTCCAGACGATCCTCTTCCAGGGTCGCCAACGCGTCATCGCTTGAACTGATTTGATCTTGAACATCCTTGGCTTGCTTCTTAGCTACATCAACCTCTTTTAACACCGCGAGGTACTCTTTTTGTGTTTTGATCTCAGGTAGGCGGGCTTCCGCCTTTTCGATGTTATCTTGCTCCTGCAACAACGCCTGATTCAGAGTGCTGCGCTCCTGCTCTATTGCACCAATTTCTTGATTGAGCTGAGCGATAATCGCATCCAGTTTCTGGACTTTGCAGTTCAGGTCTTCCTGCTCTGCTCTCAGGACCTCCTGCTGCTTGCGCCCCTTGAGAATATGTTGATCCAGTTCCTGTAAATCGATTAGCAGTTGTACGTCCTCTTTCACTCTGATACCTCCATGATCTGGTAAATTGCTTTGTTATTTGTTGTCCATTATTAAATTATAGTAAACGGATCAATCTCGTTTGGTGCAGTTATGTATTCAAGCTCCCAGCCACGCTTTTGTGACTGAATTGTCAGTTTTTCGGCCAATCTGCTGGCCATTATGTGTTCGGTGGCAAAATGCCCGGCATCAACCAGCGTCAGACCCAACTCTTTGGCGGTAAGAGCCTCGTGGTATTTGATATCACCGGTAACTAGAACATCGGCACCCTTACGCGCTGCTTCGTGAATCAGCATCGCCCCGCTGCCGCTGCATACGGCAACTTTTGTGATGCTGTTGTCTTCGTTACCAACCACACGCAAAGCGGGACAATTCAGCGCCTGTTTACATACAGCGGCAAATTGTTTAAGGGATTGCTTTGTTTCAACGACACCGATACGACCCAAGCCTACATCGCCAGGTACGTTTTCAATGTGGATTAGATCGAAGGCAACCTCCTCATAAGGATGCTGTTTCTCCATCTGTTCAAGTACGCGCTTCAGTCGTGAGCGGGTAACAATGGTTTCCAGTCGTACCTCTTCAACCTGTTCATCTGTGCCGATGCTGCCGATGTGAGGGTTGCAACCCTCTCCCGCACGAAAAGTGCCGACACCAATGCTGCTAAAGGAGCAGTGATCGTAATTGCCCACTTTACCGGCGCCCGCCTTGAATATGGCGTTAGCCACTTTGTCAGCATCAACGCGTGGTACATAAATCACCAGCTTTAACAGTTCGCCAGATTTTGGCTGTAACAATGGTTTGCAATTATGCAGGTGCAGAGTTGCTGCAAGCCAGTCGTTGAGACCGTCGGCGGCGTGATCCAGGTTGGTATGAATGCTGATTATGGCTAAGTTGTTGCGGATTGCGTGGAAGAGGATTTTACCGGTGTTGTCGCTTGGAGTGATCTTTTTCAGTGGTTTGAATATCAGGGGATGGTGGGTGATTAGCAGTTGGCAGTTAGTTGATATTGCTCGGTTAACTGTGGACAGTGTCGGTTCAAGGGCTACCATTATTTTGCTTATTTCTTGAGTTAAATCACCTGTTTGCAGCCCTACGTTGTCCCACTCTTCCGCTAGGTGTTGAGGGTAGTTGCTGTTGAGCAACCCAAGGAGATCCTGAAGTCGCGTGGCATGTGATTTTTTCATCATAAGCGCCCGTCAAAAAAAGAGAGTGCAACTCAACTGTCGTTGCACTCTCTCAATATCGTTTGGTAAATATGGTTGGCTTAATCGCCAGGGTAACTGCGCCATCTATCCCCTTTTTGTTCTGTTATAAAGTGGTGGGCCCACCAGGACTCGAACCTGGGACAGACCGGTTATGAGCCGGTGGCTCTGACCAACTGAGCTATAGGCCCACGGTAAAAACAGAGCACAGAGCATAGTTCGTTTTTGGTGGGGATGTCAAATAAAAAATGCATTTTTATTGTGTTGATGTATAGTAGCTTTTGAATTCCACAATTGCGCAGGACAACTTTAAAGTTAAAATAGGAATGAAATAACGTAACGGAGGGGATGATGCTGCCACGTATTGAGCGTTTTTTTTGGTTCGATAACCAGGTGCGCCAGAAAAGTTATCCCAACGCTACCAGCTTGGCTGCAAAGTTTTATATCAGTAGCCGAACAGCCAAGCGCGATATTCAGGCGCTCATCAACACCATTGGTGCCCCTCTCGAATATAATGCAAGCCGGCGCGGATATCGGTATAGCAACGACAGCTACAGCCTCAGCTGGACCCGGTTCTCCCATCAGGAGCTGATGGCGATTCTTATTCTGCGCCAACTCATAGCCAGTACCGGAACCAGCATGTCTCCATTAACCAATGAACTTAATGCCTTATGCGAAAAGATGTTCAACAACCTCGAACAGTGCGGCATTGATCAACACCACCTCAGTAACTGCTTTTCAGCCAACTGGAGTGCCTTTATACCGGTGGATGAAAACGTATTCCAAAAACTCGGTGAAGCGGTGCTGACCCAGCATAAAGTATATTTTAGCTATCATGCACCAACTCACACAAGCGCCACCACTCGCACAGTACATCCACATCATCTACAACACTACAATGGCAGCTGGTATCTACTTGGTTGGTGTCAGGAGCGTGAAGATTGGCGCACCTTCCAAATATCTCGAATACACGATTTGCATATCTGTGCCGAAACTTTCTCCTATCAAGATCCAAAAACATGGAAACATAAAATAGAGGGTGCCTGCGGAATTTTTCAAGGTGAGCACCGCCATAAAGTAGTACTGCTGTTCAGCGCAGCACGCGCCCCCTACGTACAAGAACAACACTGGTGCGACGGTCAACAACACCATCAACGGGCCGATGGTCGTCTGCAACTCACAATTCCCGTAGCCGATTACCGCGAAATTATTATGAAAATTCTCCAGCATGGTAGCGAAGTAGAAGTGCTGGAACCGTTAGAGTTGCGCCAAAAAGTGATCACCGAAATTGATAAAATGACAAAAAAATACAAATAATCTTCTTGGGGTGACATCTTTTGTCCAGGCAGTGTCGTAGAGTGTAGATAACAACAAACACTCAACACCATTTGCCGGAGATTTCACTATGAATAATTGTCTGACTGCCACCCCAACAGCGCCGCTGCCTATAGCCATTGTAAGTTGGTTCTTCGAGACTATTTTAGCCGGAATAATCTGTTTTTTCGCCACCCTTGAGCGACTAATCTCTCCATACATAATCTTTATTAGCGCAATTAGTATCGGCTGGAGCATTTACCACTATGGTGTTGCCGGTGGATTGTTGTTTGGCGTTCCCCTTGGTGTGGTGATGGCATTAGTACATGCCATAGTTATCGTCATAGCCATGTTCATGCTCGGGCTTAGCATGTGGATAATTCTCCTTCCCCTCTATTTTATTGCCAATAGTTGTCGTTGGACTCTCCCCAGTGTATTGGAACAAAACCAAATCGTAAGCTACTGGATGCAGCAATGGCCGCAAGGTTGGAGGCAGTGTTCAACACGCCATGATGTCAAGCAAGCAGACGGGGAGATTCAGGCCGCAATACAACTGCTGGCATGGCTAGCCATCGGTGTTTTGTTGGGGTGTTGGTTGGGGGAGTAAGTTTTATTAGAATGATTGA
>NBLX01000059.1 GCA_002084705.1 Desulfobacteraceae bacterium 4572_35.1 | reverse complement strand
GAACCGGGATCACCCTTTTCAAAAACAGTTTCATCAGCGTGATAATTTCGGGCGTGAATCAAATGTTCCAGATACTTGAAGTCGCCTTTCTCCAGTTCGTTAAACACATGTACGTTTTCCAGAAAACTGGCCAGGGTCTCTTCATCATTTTTTTGGCGGAAAATATTGTTCCACAGTGAACTCATTCAACTGCCTCCAACTGTTTTTGATGGTGTAACTAAAGAAAGTAATTATACCTGTATGCTATCGCAAAACCAGAAAAAACTGTACTTTGATAATATCAAGGTGATTCAGAATCTGTCGGGTACTGTCCGCCATCGAAAGAACTACCAATAGGCATAAACTGTTTTATGAAAACAATTAGTGTTTGTTTAGCTCTCTAATTCTTTTTTGCGAGACCATCAATAATGAAAGATAAGCATAACGTCATCACTGATCTTGATTTGAACACAATTTCAACGGCAAGTGGTGTTTATTTGATGTCGGATGATAACGGGCGGGTGTTGTATGTTGGCAAGGCACGCAATCTGCGCGCACGACTGCGCAACTACGTGCGCGGTGAAGACAGCCGGGCGCACATCCAGTTTCTGTTACGCCGTGTTGCCAAAGTGGAAACCATAGTTACCGATACCGAAAAAGAGGCGTTGATTCTTGAAAATACTCTGATCAAGAAACATAAGCCGCGCTATAATATCAATTTACGTGATGATAAAACCTATGTCTCTTTGCGCATCGATATGCAGGAGGAGTTCCCCGCTATTCAGATAGTGCGGCGGGTGCGCCGTGATGGTGCGCTCTACTTTGGTCCATATTCCTCAGCTGCCGCATTAAAAACCACCTTGAAACAGTTGTCTCGGATCTTCCCGCTGCGTCATCACCGCTGGAGCCAATGTCAGCGTCGTGATCGACCCTGTTTGTATTATCAGATTGGGCAGTGCAGTGCTCCCTGCCACGGTAAAATAACGGCGGCAGAATATCAAAAACTGGTCAAGATGGTTATTGCCTCTCTTTCTGGTAAACAGGATGAGGTGATTGCCGAACTCAATAGCTCCATGCAGATGGCTGCTGAGCAGATGCGTTATGAAGATGCTGCACGCCTGCGTGATCAGATCCGGTCGGTACAACAGACTCTGGAACAGCAGAAGGTGGTTGGCTCAGTTGCCGACGATATTGATGTGTTGGGTTGGCATCGCCACGAAGGGGAGGTGGAGCTGTGCCTGTTGTTTATCCGTGCTGGTCGTCTGGTGGAAAGACGCAGTTATGCTGTACGCTGGTCTATGGATGAGGATGAGCTGCTGGCGGCGTTTTTACAGCAATACTATGGCAAAGATACATTGATTCCACCCGCTATTTTGTTGCCGTTGCTGCCGACCAGTGCCGAGGTGTTGCAACAGTGGTTGGGTGAACGGCGCGGCAAGAAAGTGACCTTGCAGGTACCACAGCGCGGGGTGCGTAGCGAGTTGTTGGCGCTGGCGTGCAAAAATGCCGCAGAAAGTTACCGTGAGCGTGGGGAGCAGCGTGAGTCACGTGAGAAGGTATTGCTCGATATTCAGACAACCCTTGGTCTACGGAGGCTGCCGAGACGGATGGAGTGTTACGATATCTCCCACGTTCAGGGAACGTTTACCGTAGGTAGTATGGTCGTTGTTACCGATGGTGAAGCAGATAAGGGTGCATATCGACATTTTCGCATTAAAACTGTAACTGGCTCTGATGATTATGCTGCCCTTTATGAGGTGCTTACGCGTCGCCTGGGACCAGGTGCCGAGGAGGATAGCTATCCAGATATGGTTCTTATCGATGGGGGGAAGGGGCAGTTGTCGATGATAGAGCAGGTGCTGGATGAGTTAGGTTTATCCAACAGGATTGATCTTGTTTCAATAGCCAAGAGCCGGGTTAAGCGCAATGTTCGCGGGCAGGCTGTTGAGCGCAGTGAAGAACGATTTTTCCGACCCGGACGCAAAAATCCCGTGGTGCTACGGCATGGATCCCCGCAACTGTTTATGCTGGAACGGTTGCGCGATGAAGCGCATCGCTTTGCTATCACTTATCACCGAAAATTGCGCGACAAGGCTAGCTTAGAGTCGGAATTGGAGCAGATCCCCGGTATTGGCAGCGCTCGGCGCAAGTTGTTAATAAGTCATTGTGGTAGTGTCAGGAAAATAAAAGTGGCAGATCTGGAACAGCTTCGCCAGGTGCCGGGCTTGCCTGAAACGGCAGCACTGGCTGTTTATGAATATTTTCACCCCGCTGAATAATCCTGGTCATGTAGGTTGATTTATCCCTAGTGGTTCACGGTCGTAACCCCACATCAAGGGATGCAACAAGCCCATCCATGGGAGCTTATTGTCGCCGTCTATGGCGACAAATATCCTTACTGTGGGGTTACGACCCTAACTTGCTGTTGTGGTGAATGAATTACATTCAAAGGGAAGTTGGAGATGGCATGAATCGTAGGGGCACGGCGTGCTGTACCCTCCACGATCCATTTAATTGAATATCTTATGAGATTATTTGTTTAGTATGAAATTAACCTTGGTGTAACTGCCGTAACGGCTGCGGGCGTATGCTTGCAGCAGCCACTCCATGCCGTCGTTCATGGATGAAAATGTTTTGCTGTCGGTGGCAATAGATAATGCCCGGTCAATGGAGCTGTCTATTGTAGCAATCGTGCCAGCCACATCTTTTTTTACACTGCCAATTGGTTGTTTGCTGTGGTCTTCGGTGTAAATAACGTAATGCTCGGCATTGCCCTTAATGGTGTAATGCAGCGTCATGGGTGCCAGCATACGGGTTTTCTGCAGTTTTAGCATTGCCATCTCTATGCGTGCTTTTGGCGCATCCTCTGCGACTAGACGCTCTTCCTCGCTGGCGCGGGCGAAAAGTTTGCGCTGGGTTTCGAGGGCGGTGCGATACCAACTGACCGCTTTTTCATAATTAACAGTTTCCCCCTTGCCGTAAAAGAAATTATCACCGAGTATCAGCGCCGGTTGGGCATTTTTGCCAGCTTCCGCAGCCATTTTCAGCCACTTGTTCGCTTCGGCATACTGTCCTTTTTTATGATAATCAAAACCCAATTTGGACATGGCGGCATAATTGCCATTGTCGGCAGCTTGCAGGTAGAGGGCGTGCGCCTGTAGTTTTGGATTGTCGCTGGTTAAAATTCCTTCTTCAATCAGACGGGCAAGGTTGAACAACAACTGATTGTCTTTAAGCTCTTGCTGCTTAAGCTCTGTATAGGCTTGATTAAAGAGTGATATTGATGCCTTCTTGTTGTTGCCCAATAGCTCCTTCAAGCATTTTAGTGCGTTGTCGTCCTGAGCTACATAGCCCGCAGGTAGTTTGCCCAAGTAGCTTTCAGCTAGGAGGATCTGTGCTTCAGGTTGTTTCTTGTTGGCGGCGAGGTTTAAAAAATCAAGCCCTGTCTGGCGTAGCTCAGTTTTGTCGCGGCAGACAAATTCCTTGCCGCGCTGATAAAAATCTTCTGTGGTGCAGTGCCAGCATATTTTGTAGCTGTAATTGTATAAAATGGCAGCTCCTGCCACCAATATACAGCTGAGAAACAACACAACATTCAATATGATTTTTTTTCGCGAACTCATCGAAATTACATCCTCTTTGGTGGTGTTTGCGTTGTGCTATTCACCTGGAAGCAATGCGTGAGCATTGCCGTGGCAACTTGAACAACCGTCGAAATCCTTTGTCATCTCTGCCGGATGAGGTGTTGCATGGCAATCCTCGCAGCTGGGGACAGTGCCGTGCTCATTGGCATGACAAAATGTGCAGTTAAGTTTTGCGTGAGCCAAGTGCCCCTGCTTAAGCTGTTTATTCTGGTCGTCGTGACAACCAGCGCATTGCTCATTGGGAATGTCATCGCTGTACAGTTGTTTGCTCACATCGTGAACTGGATGGCACTGCATGCAAGTTTTGCTGCTTTCAAATGTTGAGTGAGGTTCTTCGTGACATTCAGTACATTTTGGTAGATACCCATGTTTATCAAGGTGACAGTCGGTGCAGCCCATGTCGGAGTGGGCACTGGGATGTGTCATTTGGTTAGCTGGTTCTGCGTGACATCTGGCGCACACAGACTCCAATTTGTCTAACTCGAGGCTGGCAATTGGTGCGTGGGCGTCACTGTGACAATTTAAGCAGTCTAACATGTCGGCAGCGTCGCCGTGGGGTTGCTCATGACAATTTGCGCATGCCGGAACCTGTTCCTCCCAAGTGATGTCTTTTTTGGTGACATGAAACTGTTCGTGGCATTCACTGCAATCCATCTTGTGTGCTCCACCGTTGTCGCGCAGTGAGGTAAAGGCCTGCACGTGGCAGCGGGCGCAGTCGATGGTGGTTAGTGGGGTAATCTCTTGGCTGAAAACGTCACCATCGTCTTGAGCTATAACTGCACTGGCAGCAAAAACTAACACTGCTATCAAAGTGACTGCGATACTGATTTTATGTCCATTGATCATGTTCTATCCCTCGCCAGAATTTGTGTTGTCACGGTTTCTTGCACAGTGGCTGTGGAGCACAACACAGAGTGTTTGGCTTAATTGCGTAAGTTATGTGGCCCCTTGTGGCACTTGGAACACTCTTTAAAATATTGATGAATGCCCGAATCGTGGGGCTGACCGTGACAATTGTCACAGCTTAAAGTGACTTTGTGAGTTCTCTTGTGACAATAAATACATTGCAGCTTGGCGTGTTTGGTAGTATTGCCAGCCAACTGTTGAAGCTCATCATTGTGGCAGCTGCCACACAGCTTTGGGTCTACCCCAGCGCCACTAAATTCTAGTTGTGCTGGATGGTGCGGCTGGTGGCAACGCAGGCAATCTTTATATTGCATCTCTGCGTCGTGCCCCTCATGACATTCGAGACACTGCTGATACTCACCATGTTTTTGATGACATTCGCTGCAGTCCATGTCGGCATGAGCGCTGGGGTGCTTTTTCATCTCCTGCCCTGGTTTACTATGACAGGTCAGGCAGATGGGTTTAATTGGTGAAACCGCGCTCAGATCCATCTCTAGCGGTTGGTGCGGGTTATGGCATCTGGTGCAATCCTCAACTTTATAGTGGGGGCTGTCGTCGGGATCATGACAGTCCGCACAGTTTGGTATGACTCCGGTTGTTGCCGGCGGGTGATTCTGGTGACAATCGCTGCAACTGATTTCGCTGGAGTGGGCGCCACCATGTTCAGTTAATGCCCCAACTTCATCGGCGTGACAGGCACTGCACAGATTGGTGTTTGTGTCTTCGCTCCAAGTGTATGCTGTGGGCTGATGAGGGTCGTGACAGGAGAGGCAATCCTTGTAAACCATGCTCTCGGTGTGCCCTTCGTGACATTCGAGGCAATCCATGAATTGTCCTTCATCCAGTCCGTGCTCCTGGTGGCATTCGCTGCAATCTTGTTCACCGTGACTGCTTGGCACCTCGGTCATTGCCTGACCAATTTGCGGGTGACAACTCAAGCACCCTTTTTTAACTTCTCCCAGACTGGCAAAATCTTTTATTACCGGAGCGTGAGGAGTGTGGCATTGGTCACAGTTAGATAAGGCAAAGTGGTCAGATTCGCTTGGCTCATGGCACTGCGAACATTTCGGTATCTCAACCTCACCTTTGGGCGGGTGGGCAATGTGGCAGCCTAAACAACCCATTTCGGTGCGGTGAGCGCCGCCGTTGGCATCAATATCGTGAGCCGCTTCCCGGTGACATTTGCCGCAGTCGCCATCGCTGAGAACCGGTACTGCTTCTTCAGCACAGACTGTAACCGTACTCAGCAGCAATATGGCGACCAGCATAAACAATAATCTCCGACCGCCTTGGCTAGATCTAATCATTCTTTTTTTGTTGAAATCTTTATCGCTTATCATGCGTATCAACCGTTGTTAGCGTGAATTTAGAAAGGGTTGCTGCTTCGATATACATCTTGCAGCAACCCTTGTGGCTTGGCTACTTAGCTAAAGCATGAGGGTCGATGTGACATTCGACACAGTTCGGGAATTTCTTGTGCATTACGCCGTGAGGCTCACCGTGGCAATCGCTGCATGGAGTGATTGTCTTATGTTGATCAACGTGACACTCAGAACAAGCCATCTCGCTGTGCATGGTTTTCGATTCAGCTAAAGCGACAACGATGTCGTCGTGGCAACCGACACAAAGTTGTGATGGAATTTCACCGTAGGTAACTTCAACTGGGCTGTGTGGTTTGTGACACTTGGTGCAATCTGCAATAACCATGTTGTCACTGTGTGCTTCGTGGCAATCCAGGCAATTGAGGAATTGACCTTCGCCCAAACCGTGAGCGGTATGGCACTCGTTGCAATCCTGGCTGGAGTGAGCGCTTGGATGAGCTGTCATTTCGGCGCCTTTGTCATCATGACAAGTCAGACATGCTCCTTTAACGTCGCTAAGGGCGCTGAAATCAATATTTAATGGGTGATGGGGGTTGTGGCAACCGGCGCAGTTGGCTAGTTTGTAGTGTGGAGCTTCTTCCGGGTCGTGACAAAGGGAACATTTGGGAATTGTATCATTGCCGAGCGGTGCGTGTTCAAAGTGGCAGTCCTGGCAGCCCATATCTCCGTGTGCGGCTCCATGGGCCGCAATATCGTTAACTTCCCCGGTGTGACATTTTACACAGTCATCATCGCCAAGCTGGACCTCTGCGGAAAAAACCGGACAAGACAGACCGGTCAGGGCAAGCGTGGCAAGCGCTAAAAATAGTAATCTTTGCATGGTGTTTCTCCTCCCTCAAAATAACATTAAAAAAATAAATAAAAATTGATGGTTTCGCAAAAGTCAAGTGATTGTCCATCAAAGTTGAATCGATTTAATTCTGTGTGCTCCGTTTGTGCGTTGCCCAACCTGATCTATCAGACCAAGTTGTAAGCAATGGCAATTTTAATTGTATACAATGTTGAGTTGATCATCAAAGCAGAATCCGCTGCAAAAATCAACAATTGACTGTGTTGTCGGTCGATATTTACCTTAACCTGGTTGTCGTTTGTTCATCATTGGGGTGGTTCACACACCTTATCGCAGAAACCGCGATATATTGTTGGGAGTGGGCTGGAGCAGGGTTTGTGCGGTAATTTATTGATGTTATTCTTGAAGGTCACCTGCGATTGTTTGTCGACATTTTGTAAAAAAAGCGGTAGCCTCGCGCAATGAATTCTACAAGGACTAAATATGTCCTTTATGCTTATTCTTCGTGATGTTTCCCCGAAATAAGTCATGAAGCTGGATAACTGGAGGTTTTCGCAATGGATCAGGATTGGAACCTAGAAACAATTGCTATACAGGGTGGCTATAGTCCTAAGGCAACAGAACCGCGTATTGTGCCTATTGTTCAGAGCACAACATATAAGTTTGATAATGCCGATCATGTAGCCAGCCTTTTTGATCTGGACTGTGCAGATCACATGTATACCCGTATAAGTAATCCAACCTGGGCTGCCTTTGAATCCAAGATGGCCAGCCTCGAAGGTGGTGTTGGCGCTCTGGCAACATCGTCTGGACAGGCGGCGATAAGCTTGGCAATTCTCAATTTATGTTCAAGTGGTCAACATATCGTCACGGCGAGTACTCTCTATGGCGGTACCTATTCGCTGTTTGCCAATACTTTGCCGAAGATGGGTATTGAGGTAACTTTTGTTGATCCTGAAGCCAGTATTGAGGAGATAAAAAGTCATTTCCGCCCTGAAACCCGTCTGCTCTATGCTGAGACCATTGGTAATCCG
The DNA here is from genome assembly GCA_002084705.1 of Desulfobacteraceae bacterium 4572_35.1. Taxonomy (GTDB): domain Bacteria; phylum Desulfobacterota; class Desulfuromonadia; order Desulfuromonadales; family Desulfuromonadaceae; genus Desulfuromonas. The sequence goes on along the minus strand of NBLX01000059.1, from coordinate 8,745 downwards.
AGTCTGAATGTACTTGATTTTGACAAATTCGCCACAGTTGCCCAGCAGATGGAGGTGCCGCTGATTGTTGATAATACCTTTCCTACCCCCTATTTATGTAATCCTTTTGAGCATGGAGTCGATATAGTTGTCCATTCGGCAACAAAGTATATTGATGGTCACGCGACCAGTGTTGGTGGAGTGATTGTCGATAGTGGCCGTTTTAACTGGGATAATGGCAAGTATCCAGAGATGACGGAACCTGACCCAAGTTATCACGGGTTAAAATATGTAGAAAAGTTTGGCAACATGGCCTATATCGTCAAGGCGCGGGTGCAACTTATGCGTGACTTGGGTATGAGCCTGGGACCCATGAATGCCTTCATGTTTAATCACGGCTTGGAAACTCTCCATGTGCGGATGCAACGTCACAGTGAAAATGCCTTGGACGTTGCCCGCCGCCTGGAGTTTCATCCCAAGGTTAAGTGGGTGTCTTACCCAGGGTTGCCAGGTCATCCCAGTTTTGATAGGGCTTGTAAATACCTGCCTAAAGGTGCCAGTGGTGTGTTGACTTTCGGCATTAAAGGTGGTGCTGAAGCTGGACGGCGCTTTATGGAGAGCACCAAGTTGATCGCCTTGGTGGTGCATGTGGGCGATGTGCGCAGTTGCGTGCTACATCCGGCCAGTACCACTCATCGTCAATTGACGGAAGAGCAGCAGATCGCTTCCGGTGTTTCCCCAGACTTGATCCGCCTGTCGGTTGGTATCGAAAATATAGAGGATATTATTGCCGACATTGATCAGGCGTTGGCTCAATCGTAATAAGAGCCGGTGGTGTTTGATGGTTTTCAACAGACATCGGCGCCCAAATGTTTTATAGTTCCATGTTTGTCAGCGTTTACTTTTTATGTGTTCTTATTTAATTAAATGTATTGCAGGAGTTTGTGATCATGCCAGAGAGTGAAGAAAAAGAGAGGTAGTGGTGGATTGTCCTCGGTAGAGCAGCAGGGGCGGATTCAAAAGTTTCACTCTTTCATCTATGTGATTCGTCAGGTTCCTTTTCTTTTGGGCTTACTTGCGCTGGTAGTTCTTGCTGGTGTTGCATATAAGCTTGATGGAATTTTGGCGGGATGATGCCATACTGATTGAATAGATTGTTTTGATAATTAAATTCCCTTTGTGGTCATAACTGACCCCGTTCCTGTTTCGGGAGCGGGGTTTTTTATATTAATTTTAAGGATGGTTAGAACAGATGACACATGACGCGATATATTTGGCAGATTATCGTTCACCCGCTTATGTGGTGAAGAAGGTTGATTTAAACTTTGATTTGGCGGAGGAGAAAACTCGCGTTGAAGCCGTCTCCTCTATTGTCCGAGCTGCTGGAACTGCGGCTACTGAACCGTTGCTCCTGCGTGGCGAAGGATTGGAGTTGCTGGCTCTGGAACTTAACGGAAAAACCATCGAAGCAGATGCTTACCAGTTGGATGATAAAGGGTTGGTGGTGAAAGGGGTGCCACAGCAATTTGAATTGCGCATCGTTACTCAGATCAATCCTGCTGGCAACAGTGCCTTGGAGGGGTTGTATCTGTCCAGCGGTAACTTTTGTACCCAGTGTGAGCCGGAAGGTTTTCGACGGATCACTTACGCTATGGATCGTCCCGATGTGATGTCGCTGTATACCACCACTATCACGGCAGATAAAGCCAAGTATCCGGTACTGCTCTCCAATGGCAATCTGGTCGAGAGCCATGACCTGGACGGCGGCCGCCATCTGGTGCGTTGGGAAGACCCTTTTCCGAAACCCTCTTATCTGTTTGCCCTTGTGGCTGGAGAGTTGGTGTGTCGGGAGGATCATTTTACCACGGTTTCCGGGCGCGATGTGCTGTTGCAGATATATGTTGAGCCACGTAATCAGGAGAAAACGTCTCATGCCATGGAGTCTCTGAAAAAGGCGATGCAGTGGGATGAACAACGCTTTGGCTTTGAATACGATCTCGATCGCTATATGATTGTCGCCGTCGATGATTTTAATATGGGTGCCATGGAGAATAAGGGGCTCAACGTTTTTAACTCCAAATATGTGTTAGCTAGTCCAGCCACGGCAACAGACAACGATTATTTGGCCATCGAGGGAGTTATCGGCCACGAATATTTTCATAACTGGACCGGCAACCGTATAACCTGCCGCGATTGGTTTCAGCTCAGCTTGAAAGAGGGGTTAACGGTTTTTCGTGATCAGGAATTCTCAGCCGATATGAACTCAGCGGCGGTCAAGCGGATTGAAGAGGTGCGTCTGCTTCAGAGCCATCAATTTGCCGAAGATTCCGGGCCGCTGTCCCATCCGGTGCGACCGGAGTCTTACGTTGAGATCAACAATTTTTATACTATGACGGTGTACAACAAGGGTGCAGAGGTTATCCGCATGCTGCACACCCTGCTGGGGCAGGAGCAATTCATGCGCGGCATGCGGCTGTATGTGAGCCGTCATGATGGTCAGGCGGTAACTACCGACGACTTTGTTGCCGCCATGGCGGATGGTTCCGGCGTCGATTTAACTCAGTTTAAACGCTGGTATAGCCAGTCTGGCACACCGGTGGTTACGGTGGCTAGCGAATATGATTCCCAAGAGCAGACCTTGAATTTGACCGTCAGCCAGAGCTGGCCAGCCACGCCAGATCAACAACAGAAGCAGCCGCTGCAGATCCCAGTGCGGATGGCTCTTATTGCGGCAGATGGAACACCCCTGCCATTGAAAATGGAGGGGGGGGAGAGCCTTGGTGCTGAAACAGTTCTTCACTTAAGCGCCGACCAGCAGACCTTCACTTTTTATGATGTTTCCTCAGGGGCTGTCCCATCGCTGCTGCGTGGTTTTTCGGCTCCGGTTAAATTTGAGATGGAGCAATCTGTTGATGATTTAGCTTTTTTGATGGCTTGTGATAACGATCCATTTAATCGTTGGAATGCCGGTCAGCGCTTAGCTGTGCGATTGTTGCTTGGTTTAATAGACGATGTTCAGCAGGGGCGTACACTTCAGCTCGATTCGCGCTACTGTGCAGCATTTGAACGAACTCTGCAGGATGAGGATAGCGACCCTGCGCTGCTGGCTCTGGCTCTCACCTTGCCTTTTGAGAGTTATCTTGCCGAGCAGATGTCCCCCATCGACCCACATGCTATCCATAGCGCGCGTGAATTTGTCCGTAGCACCCTGGCTCAGCAATTGCGTAAGCCATTGCTGAGCTGTTATCGGCGCTGTCAGGATAAGATAGCTACGTTGACAGCCATGGTGACGGAAACGATGCAAAGCGGCAGTGAGTTTGTTCCGCAGGCTGTGGGGTGGCGCAGCTTGAAAAATGTTGCCCTTGCCTATCTTGCACTGGTTGGCGATGCTGATCTGCATGATCTGGTTTATGCACAGTATACCGCTAACGACAACATGACCGATGTTGAAGCGGCGCTGACCATCGCTGCGGATATTGACGAAGGCGATGGCGACACCAGCCAGCAGATACTGAGCGATTTTTACCAGCGCTGGCGTAACGATCCGCTGGTAGTGGACAAATGGCTGGCCATACAGGCGCGCGCTCAACGCAGCGATTGTCTACAACGGGTACAGCAACTCATGGACTCCGATGCCTTTGATATCAAAAATCCCAACAAGGTGCGTTCCCTGATTGGTGTTTTTTGTCAGGGCAATCCAGTTAATTTCCATGCACTAGATGGAGCTGGTTATCGCTTTTTGCAGCAGCAGGTGGCGCAACTGGATAGCTTTAATCCCCAGATTGCCGCCCGTCTGGTTACCCCGCTGTTGCGTTGGTCGCGTTACGATACAAAACGGGCAGCAGCCATGAAACAGCAGCTGGAAAAATTGGTAGCTATGCCTGATATATCTGCCGATTTGTACGAGGTGGTAAATAAAGGTCTTCATGGGGGCTGCAAGGGTAGGTAGGTTGTGATGGATGTCAATAAAGTGAAATTTTCCATTGACCGTGGTGGCACCTTCACCGATGTTTATGCTGAATTTGGTGATGGTCGAACTGCGGTGTCTGCTTGAGATCGGTAATCAGACTCGCCCAGATATCTTTGCCCTGAATATTCAGCGGCCATCTCCCCTTTATCAACAGGTTATTGAGGTGGATGAACGGGTGCGTCCGGCTCAGCCCGAGGATGATTCTTCCCTTTTATCTATTGGTAACAATGGGCGCGAATATGTGGTTGAGCGTTGCCCCGATTTAGAGGTTTTGCGTCCGTTGCTACACCAGGCACATAGTGATGGTTGCTCCAGTGTGGCGGTAGTGCTGGCTCATGGTTATGCCTATCCCCATCATGAGGAGCAGATCGGTAAACTGGCGGTAAGCCTTGGGTTTGACCACTGTTCACTCTCTCATCAGGTGATGCCTACGGTGCGTATGGTGCCGCGCGGTGCCACTACTGTAATTAACGCCTATTTAACCCCGGTAATTCAAAAATATATTGACAGCTTTTGTGCTGGCTTTAGCGATGGCCTGCGCGATACTGAACTGCTGTTTATGGCTTCCAATGGTGGTTTGCTGGAACGCTCGGTTTTTAATGGTAGCCGTGCTCTGCTCTCTGGTCCAGCGGGGGGAGTTGTGGGTTATTCCCAAACCTGCAGCCTTGCCATGCCTAATCACGCTATCGTCGGTTTTGATATGGGGGGAACTTCCACCGATGTGTCGCGTTACGCCGATGGTTATGAATTAAGCCAGAATGGGGTAGTGGCTGGAATAGATATTCAGGCTCCGCAGTTGCAGATTCACACTGTTGCTGCCGGGGGCGGTTCGCGTTTGTTCTTTCGTCATGGCATGTTTGAAGTCGGCCCCGAATCTGCCGGTTCCCATCCCGGACCAGTTTGTTATCGTAAAAACGGTTTTCTCACCGTAACTGATGCCAACCTGGTGCTGGGGCGGTTACAGCCGGAGTTGTTCCCGTCGATATTTGGTCCGCATGAGGATCAACCCCTTGATCTGACTGGTACACGTAGCGCTTTTGCTGAGTTGACTGAGCAGATCAACTGCTGGTTGCAGGATAACGACCGGGCAATGATCACCTTAGAGGAGGTGGCGGCCGGTTTTATCGATGTTGCCAATGAAGTTATGGCACGTCCCATACGGGCGGTGTCGGTGCAACGTGGCTACGCTTTAGATGAGCATGTGCTCGCCTGTTTCGGTGGAGCCGGTGGGCAACATGCTTGCGCCATGGCACAAAAATTGGGGATTGAAACCATCTTTATTCAGCGCCATGCCGGAATTTTGTCCGCCTATGGTATGGGGGTTGCCAGTCGGGTGAGTGAGCAACAGGAGGCTGCCAGTGAAGTGTTCAGCAGCCAGCGCTGTGATCACTTTGAACAACGATTCAACGCCTTGGTGACGCAAGCCTGTGCCGAATTGGGCTGTGACAATGATGCCCGTATGGATATCGAGTGCTTTCTGAATTTGCGCTACAGCGGAACCGATAACGCCATCATGGTGCAGCGCCCGGCTGATGACGATTATCTGCGTGAATTTGGGGCAATATATCGGCGTGAATTTGGCTTTGAACTCGATATCCCGGTGGTGGTTGATGATGTGCGGGTGCGGGTGAGTTGTCCGCCATCGAGGACACCGTTAAGCTCGATTGCTGATACTCTTATTGAGATCTCTTCTGACACGATGCCAGAACTTGTGACAGATTGTTACCTGGCCGGAGCGTGGCACCGAGCGCCAGTTTATCGGCTGGAAGCATTGTCTGCTGGGATGCAGATTGTCGGCCCAGCTCTTATCATTCAGCAAACAGCCACTATTGTGGTGGAAACGCAGTGTGTTGCGCGTATAAATGTTCAAGGCGACGTGATTATTGATGTGGTGGGGAGGAATGCTGCTGATGGCGATGCTAACGGTGAAGGGGAGGACTGCATAGATTTTGACCCGGTGCAGTTGGCGCTGTTCAGTCAGCGCTTTATCTCCATAGCTGAGCAGATGGGGTACACGCTGCAACGCACAGCTATCTCCACCAACATAAAGGAGCGCTGTGATTTTTCCTGCGCAGTTTTCGATGCAGAAGGCAATCTGGTTGCCAACGCTCCCCACACTCCCGTCCATCTCGGAGCCATGAGCGAAGCGGTGCGTCACCAGATTGAGTTGTTTGGCGACGATCTGTTCGAGGGCGATGTCCTTGTCGCCAATCATCCTCAGCATGGTGGCAGCCACCTGCCCGATATTACCGTAATAACGCCGTTGTTTTCACCCTGTGGGGATGAAAATGCTGAGGAAGGTTGTGTAGGTAAGCGACCAGTATTATTTGTTGCCAACCGTGGGCATCACGCCGACATTGGTGGCATCACCCCTGGGTCTATGCCGCCATTTTCCCGTACTCTAAGTGAAGAGGGTTGCGCTATCACTGGCTTGAAGCTGGTGAGTGGTGGTCAATTTCAGCAACAATTGATGGAGCAGGTGTTCGGTGGTAGTCGCCGTCTGGTTGATAATATCTCCGACCTTAAAGCGCAGGTTGCTGCTAACCAGTGTGGGGTGCGCCTGTTAACGGAGATGATTATCGACAAAGGTCTTGAGCGTGTTCAGGTTTATATGACTTTTCTACAAGATCATGCCGAAAGGGCCGTGCGCCAGAGTCTGCAAAAATTGGCGAGACGGTTGACTCAGCAAGGTGGTGACGGGGTGGTGTGTGGCCCCCTATGCTGATGCTGCCGTGGTTGGCGGTAATGTTCTGACTTCGCAGCGGGTGGTGGATGTGATCCTTAAGGCCTTCGGTGTTGTTGCCGCTTCGCAGGGGTGTATGAATAATTTCACCTTTGGTGATGATACTTTTGGATATTATGAAACCATTGGCGGCGGAAGCGGTGCCGGTGCCGATTTTAATGGTTGCTCTGGGGTTCACACCCACATGACCAATACCAGAATCACCGATGTAGAGATTGTCGAAAATCGCTATCCGGTGGTGGTGCGCCAGTTTTCTATTCGGCCAGATTCCGGCGGTGATGGAGCATGTAAAGGTGGCGATGGTTTGGTGCGTGAATTTGAGTTTTTACGCCCGTTACAGGCGGCAATATTGTCTGAACGCCGGGTATTTCACCCCTATGGAGTAAACGGAGGTGGCGATGGTAAACGGGGGGCAAATATCCTGATTAATCGCGCAGGTGAACAGATCTCCCTAGGTGGCAAGAACATGCTGACTGTTAACGCCGGTGCTCGTATTCGTATTGAAACGCCAGGTGGGGGTGGCTTTGGCGCTGACTAAATTAGGGACACTCCCCAGATTTTTTTTTAGGTCTGCCCGGTTTTCGTGGCCGTAGTGTTCGGTTAGACCGAAACTTTACGAAGTCAATAAACTCTTCAGAACCAAACGGTCTGCCTGTGCTTGTTGCTTTGCGGACCACCTTATCTTTATTACAACACGGCGTCATGGTATTGCCGGCAAAGATGTTGCTAAGGCACTGGGATACTCACCTGCTGCAGTGAGTCGGGCAGCTCAACGCGGTGAAATTTTGTTCGATGATGATCAGAATTTTAGTTGCTCAGCCAAGAAAGTAAATATGTAAAGAACGTACCATATTGCCACGACGCCAATTCAACAATTCTGAATAAAACACCGTATCCATTGCGGCAGCCTACAAAACACAGTATAGTGCACCAACAACTATATAGATAATACATCTAAAAACGCTATTTTTCATGCTCATTTTTATTGTATTTTCATCTACTGCATATGCTGCGGAATCATCGGTTAAAATCACCATGATGACCGAAAGTTATCCCCCTTTTAACATGAAGATCGACGGCAAACTACAGGGAATTGGTGTTGACGTATTGCAAGCAATGTTAGAGGTCATGAATAGTGACCAAACTATAAATGATGTTATTTTAACCAACTGGTCTAGGGCATATTCTACCGTACTTAAACGAAAAGACAGCATGGTGTTTGTCATCACCAGGACCGCCAAAAGAGAAGCACTATTCAAATGGATTGGTCCAATTGCTAAAACAACAATTTGCCTTATTGCCCCGAAAAATAAAAATATATGGAGAATAATCGCATTGATATGTTCGCTTATGAAATAAACAGTGCTCAGTATGAAGCCAAAAGGCATGGGCATGATTTTGCTAAATTTGAAGCTGTCTATACCCTGAAAGAGGGCGAACTATATTTTGCTTTTAATAAAGAAACTGACGAAAACTGACGAAAAGGTAATTGCCAAATGGCAACAGGCTTTAGAGGTAGTAAAAGAGAGTGGTCAATACGCTGAAATTTTGAAAAAATATTAAAATGCCACTGTTCTTACTTAGGGATTTTACTCAATGACTCACAGCATCATTTATAAAATATTGTTTGGTTTGTTCACGGTTATCATCTGTATTTTCTCGGTATCTGGCTATCTTTTTGTGCAAAACGATAAAGAGTTGATTGCCGACATTCGTGAATATAATCTTAATTCAGCTATGGAAGCTCTGGATGCCAGACTCGAAACCAGCTTACAGGATAGCCAGAGGAGAATGCAGGATACAACCAACATGATCAGCAAGAATTCATCTCTGTTTTTACTCAATTATGATACTGAGGGGTTAAAAGAGAGTTTGGCCTTTGACATGGAGCGCCAGGAAATTAAAGCGATCAAAATTTGGGATGCCAACGTGGACCAGTTGTTTCTGTTGGCTTATAAGATTGACGGACTGAATGATGGCGAAGTGGATGGCAAAATAGCTTTTGGAGAAGAATTACCTAGTACTTTCGCCAACTTTACCCAACTTAAAAAGC
>NBLX01000009.1 GCA_002084705.1 Desulfobacteraceae bacterium 4572_35.1 | reverse complement strand
ATATCCGTCCTGTGTTCTAACTTGTGTTGCCTGTAAAAGGGGTTGACGTGGATCAGGAAAATTAAACTGTAATTCATGCTGGGATAACACTTGAGAAAACATGGGACCAAGTTCGGAAGAGATCTGACGTTCAATCTGAGCGGGCAACACTTTTTTAAATGCATCCATCTGTGCCGTCAACACCTGCCTGGCTACAAGTTGTTGTAGCATTCCACTGACCCCACCCCTCAAACCACCCTGAACAGCCGGATCAAAAAAATACTCTACAGTCAAGGGCTGAGCTGCTGTATCAGGTGTAGATGTAAATCCTTGGCAAACAGAATCCATAGCATTTAGGCGCAATTGTTGAGATAAACCCTCAGGCAACAAAACCCCCACCTGCCATTGTCCCTCACCCACCTCAAGTCGCGCCCGACTTTGTGAACTATCAGATATTCGCCGTGTAACTCGAAAGGAACCACTTTCATCCAACTGTTCCAATAATCGCTGCCCAAATTCGCCATTGTCGTTATCAATCAACAACAACTTAACGGTTCTGGCACCACTAACTTTGAGAATATTATTCTGCACCAGTGATACAATTATCACCAACGCCAGCGGCATAACAAACAACACAATTAAACCGCCGCGATCACGGCGAAGCAATTGCAGCTCTTTCAGAAAAAAAGCGCCCAGTTGTTGCCACATTAAACACATATATAGATCCAAATGCTAAAGTTGATCACGTAATTGTTTGCCAGTTAACTGCAAAAACAGCTGTTCAAGATCATCACAGCCAGAATCTTCTAACAGCTGTTGCGCAGAGCCAGAACAGACAATCTTACCGGCGTCAACAATCACCACTCCAGAGCACAATCGCTCAACCTCCTCCATATAGTGTGAGGTATAAACCATTGTCATCCCGTTACAATTAAGTTCGTACAACTTGTCGATGATATTGTGACGCGACTGTGGATCTATGCCAACAGTGGGTTCATCAAGAAACAGCAACTGTGGTTTATGGATAATTCCAGCAGCCAGATTGGCACGACGCTTCATCCCGCCGGAAAAAGTATCAACACGATTATCAAGGCAATCAGACAAAGCGACAAGTTGAACACACTCGTTGAGCCGCTGAGACAGCAACTGCCCGCGCAAACCATACAAACGCCCCCAGAACTGCAAATTCTCTCTAAGAGTTAGGCTGGGATACAATGCCAGCTCTTGCGGTACAAAGCCGATTAGCGGCCGCACCAAACGTGGATTTTTTAATGCGTCAACGCCAGCAATCTCAACGCTGCCGGCATCAGGGCGCAACATGGTAGACAACATGGAGATAGTTGTAGTCTTGCCTGCTCCATTTGGACCAAGCAAACCGAGGAGATCACCCTTTTTAAGACACAAGTCCAGCCCATCTACAGCAGGATTAGTCTGATTGTGGTAGCGCTTCACCAACCCTGTTGCCTGTAGTAACATCGTGTCGGTCAATTTTACATCCATCTGCCCACCCACTACCACATTATCCCAGTTTTTTGGTCAATTGTTGTAGATGACGGAAAAACCGTTCCTCTTTATCCGCTTGTGAACTGATCATCGTGGCTAGATCCGCATAAGAACACTCAGCATGTCCCTTGCAACAACGGGTGGCTTGCAAAGCAAAGTCACGCCAATCATCGCCAATGGCTGTCAACTCTTCTGCCAGCTCTTCGAGTTGCGAAACTGCTAAATATTCAGCCGCCTCCTGTAAAAAAGCAGCATAAATAAAGCGGAAGCCTGCGCCGCCAGTGCCAATCTCCTCCTGCATCCGTATCAACTGAGCCAGACAATAACCGGCACGACGCTTGCCGTATTTAGTTTCCCAACCACTCACGCTGCGAGCCATCAACCGCATTCCTCGTACCCCGGCAATCGGTATCGGTGCCAACATATCGCGACAAGCACTACGGATAGCAGCCACAATCGGCTCCTCAAGATTTTTAACTGCCGGAACTGAAGTAAGATAATAACTGCGCCCTTTGGGTGCCAACGCTCCGCGAGCAAAACGCGCTTTAGATAAATCCTGCGCCGAGCAACGCACCAGATCAGGGGCAACCGGATCACTTATGATATACTCATCGCCATCTTTGCCAATTACGACCAAATTATGAGCATTAAAATGGAAACGCATGGCAGCGGGGATGTAAGGTAGCCAGAATACGCTAGTCTGTAGCCCCACCGCTATCCCCTGATCAAGCTTTAGATCTAGATCGTCCATAGCCTGAGCCTGATTGCGGTATCTTTTCTGGTGCACATCACAATTGAGGTTCTTGGTTACCCGAGCAAAAATTGCCCCCGGCTTGCAGCGATATGTAACCAGAGGGAAACCATTCACCTTAATAAAAGGGACATAACCGAAAAAGAGACCGGCACCAATACCAAATACCATCGCTTCTGAAAGATGTGTCCCTGCGTAGTTGATCAAACTGGCAGTGGCTCCACTTTCACAGTGTGCAGCTTGACGATGGGAAAAGTTTGCAATTTTCACTTATTATCCTCAGGGTTTGGATATTCTGCCACAGGCAACTCATCATTGTCAGGCAATCGAACAAGCTGTTCAACAAACACACCAAACAATTCGGCATAGCGCTGCAATTGTTCAGATCCAAGTTTGGCAAAAATAGCCGGGCGCAAATGACGGCGGACCCTCCAGCGTGCCAATCCAGCATAACTAGCCAACAGAGGAGCATCCATCTGCGCACGGGTCATATAATAGGCAAGGCTGCTCAATTTTCCGCTTTCAACCTGCTGGCGCACTTGAAATAATTGCTCACGGATCTCTTCCCAAGCCATCCTGTTAGCCGCATTGACCGGCTCCCAACCCGTGGTAGCTGCCAGGCAGTAATTCCCATCGCCATCAACAGCGTAATTTACCATCTGATTATTTTCTAACACTCCACTATCCTGGGGAACATCTTTCTTATGCATCTCTATCCACTCCGGCACAAAGTTCTATTTGGCCAAACTGACCTGTTGGTGCAATTTTCAATGACGTTATCGTGTCAATTTTCGGTACGAAGTTCACATTGTTACCATTAGTTCCAGTTTGATATCTATTAACAGCAAACATACTCTGTTCACGTAACATCAACGCTGCCGCCACCAAATCAAACGCTTGCCCAACCGGCAAAGCGCCATAGCACGGACTACAACTTAGCGTTGGCCGATCAAATTGAAGCTGTGAATATAAATTACCACTATCACACTGGCCATCTGCTCCAATTATCATCAGATCAGAACCACGTTGCCCCACCTGAGGAGAATAATCCTTACAATCCAGACGGGAAAAATTACCACTAGACAAGGCACCAACATAAGCATATGGAGCGTGGCACGCTTGTTCCGATTCACCGCCACACCATTTATCTCCTTTGGTCAACAATAAAAACGCTGCACCCTCTCCAGCTATAGTACTGCAAGAATTAAAATTAAAAGGATCAATATTTCCAATCGACACATCATGGTCAGAAAAACGTTGTCGGCAATAATCATTAACAACCGGATTGTATTCATCAACGCCGCCGATCAAAACCTTATCAACTCGCCCCTGTTCCAACCAACACACCGCAGTATGCAAAGCAGAGCAAACCGAAAGTTCAAACTGGCTTACGGTTAAACTTGGACCAAACGCCTGCAATTGCATCGACAGGTAGGCTGCGGCAACATTATGAACTGAATTGGAAAAACTGGTTGGTGAGGTACAACTATCGCCATCATCCAGCACAGAATCGAGAAAGTTAAAAGTTGTGGTCAGCGCGCCATAACCGCTGGCTACAATAACACCAAGCTTTTCACACTGATCAGAGCTTAGCCCCACATCAGCCAAAGCTAGATAACCACCCAGCAAGGCCATGCGTGCATAATGATCAATCCGCCGTAACGCTCGTCGTGGAACATAATCGGTCAGGTGGGCAGTATCAGCCAACAATGCGGGCAGAAATGAGGTCCCATCTGGATGATTTTTCTCCTGCGGCAGCGCGTCCACGTAACCACGTTTCAGGGCTGCGACATAATCCTGTGTGCCACAACCGAAGGCACCAACGCAGCCAATTCCACTAATGGCTATTTTATCGGTCACAGCCGTCATGAGATCACCCCAGAAGCAGATCTATTTAAACTTATAACCAACGCAGCGTTATTACCACCAAAAGCCAACGATTCCGACAGGGCAATATCCGAACTGATCGTAGTATTTTCTGTAACCGGCGTCCGTTCAATTTCTGGATCGATAGTGCTAAAACCGGCGCTGGCAGGAATTTGTCCTCGGCGTAAGAAGGCAAGAGTTAGCACGGCCTCTATAGCACCAGCTGCACCCAGAGTATGCCCAGTATATCCCTTAGTTGAATGAAACAATACCTTAGGCAATAACTGTGACAACACCGCACCCTCGACACAATCATTATCTCTGGTGCCGGTGCCATGAGTGTTGACAAATGCAAGGCGCTCGACGATGGCACCGTTATCATCAACAGCATCATCGTTAATATTTTTTACAGTATTGCTAAAAGCCTCATTAAGTGCCTGTTTCAGTCCGCGCCCCTCAGGATGGGGAGCAGTCAAGTGCCAAGCATCAGTGCCGCTTCCATAACCAAGAATATATCCCAACGATTCTTTTCCCTGGAACTCAGCAGCGATCTCTTCACGCGCCAACACCATTACTGCCGCACCTTCGCCAAGGTTCAAGCCACTACGCTCAACACTAAACGGAGAACACAACTCCGGCGAACTTATCTGTAGGGCAGCAAAACCATTATAGGTGGTCCGACACAACTCATCGGCCCCGCCTGCCAGCACCACATCACACATGCCACTACGTAGCCACATGGTTGCTGTCCCTATGGCATCGGTACCGGAAGAACAGGCATTGACAATGGTCTGGCATGGGCCATTAAAAGCAAAATATTTACTGATTATTGTTGCCGGGTTGCCATCATAGAAACAGTTGACAGGACGCATATCAGGAGTTTTTCCGCTGCGATAATCTGCATAAAACTTCTCAACATCCATGGAACTACCAACGGTTGTTCCAATGCACACCCCCACTTTCAGGGAACGCAGACTCTTCATATCCCAACACGAATTATCGAGAGCCTGCTGTGCGGCATTCAACCCCAGTAGAGCAGTGCGCAGATAAACAATATCCTCAGCAGGTAAACCAAAATCGTGAAGTGGGGAGGTTACGCTAAAAACCGGATATGGATGGGGATGGCTTGTGGCAAAGGGGGGGGCTGAGCACACATAACGCTCACCACTGAGCATTGAATCTACAATCTGCTCCACATTATTACCAGCAGCACAGACGCAACCCATCCCGTTTATGACAACAGTACTGGTCATTAACTATTTACCCTGTTTATCGGTAATAAAATCAGCCAAAGACTGCACTGATTGTAATGCCGGTCGTCCCTCTTCCATATCCTTAATTTCTACACCAAAATGTTTTTGAACAATTACCGCCATCTCCACAGCATCAAGAGAATCCAAACCTAAACCGTCGCCAAACAAAGGCTCTTCATCACCAATCTCTTCAACCGTAATATCTTCCAAGTTCAGGTCCTCAATCAAAATATGCTTAATTTTTTCATTCAAAGTCATCAGTATTGTTCTCCTCTATAATATGTATTTCAAACACTGGAGTTTCAATTATTAGTAAGGATAATGGTTATACCAGATAAGGAGCGATTACTCTATGCTAGAAAATTCGAATTCAAGAGGTCTATCTCTCCCTACAATTAGCCAAGCCCCGCAATCTGCTTTAGCACGTATGTTATCAAGGTAATCATTGGTGATATCGTTAGGATATACGCAGGGCAGTATGACTAATTTTAATGTTTCAACTTTCGTAACTATTTAGCACCTCTCCAGTTGAGCACATGCTCATCATGCTAAATCGTTACCAATCTTCAACAAAGAAACACGATCAATGATGCACAAACAATAATGGCCCGGTTTCCATTCGAAAACCGAGCCATTTCTATTATTGTCATTTATGTTGTTCAACCTACAGTGTCAAGCAAATGTCCCAACATTTTTTCTGAACTATCCACCGTTTTCATGTTTGCCAGATACATATTTTTTGTTTCCATCATCTGGGTCATCTCTTTGGCCAAATCGACCTGAGACGGTTTTGTTTCAGTATCCTGAGCTACACCGGGTGCAGCCACCGGTTTTTGCAGTTGAGACCTGACACCACCTTGCTTGTTCTCAGACATGGACACATCAGTTGGAACATAACCCTCAGTCTGGCTATTGAATTTAACCTCAGTGATTGTGCCTGCAAACCTGAAACGGCAGTTCCCATAGCATCTAACATGATTATCCTCCCCTTTTAGAAAGCAGTTTATCTCTGCCCATAATGCAACAAAAAGGCACGACAAGTCAAATCCCAAGTTTCTTATTTATCTATTATCTATTCACTAGCAATCTACGGCAATTCGTTTTCTATTCTAATAAAAAGACTTTTCTCGTTTACTATAGACAGCTTATTAATCTTATCTAGGGCGTGTAACACATTACACTCCTGCGCCTCATGGGTCATGATAACAATAGGCACACAACCTCCCAATTGTCTTTCCGGTTGCATCATTGAACGGATACTTATATCAAAATCGCCCAGGATCGATGAAATTTGAGCTAAGACACCGGGACGATCTTTTACCATAAAACGAATATAGTAATGGCTAAAAATATCTTCAATCTTCTTTATAGGTAACATGGTAATTTGCTTAGTCTGATAACCTAACGCAGGGGTCAGTTGTTTGCTGTCACCAAGAATATTCCGAGCTAAACTCATCACATCGCCCATAACCGCGCTGGCTGTCGCATCCATACCAGCACCGCTGCCATTGAACATAACAGGTCCGACAAAATCTCCCATCAGGCGCACGGCGTTGAGCACCCCCCTAACATCAGCTAGTGGGAAGCTATCAGGAATCATGGTTGGATGAACGCGCGCCTCAATTCCATCAGCTACCATTTTACCAATAGCCAACAATTTGATCTGGTACCCAAACTTACGTGCATATTGAATATCCATAGAACTGATCTGTGTAATACCCTCAGTATAGATCTGGTCAAAATCCACCCAAGTGCCAAAACACATTGAAATCAGTAATGATAATTTGTGCGCTGTATCTGTACCTTCAATATCAAATGTCGGATCAGCCTCTGCATAGCCTAAATCCTGGGCATCCTTAAGAACATCGGCAAACTCATCCGACTCTTCGGTCATGCGCGTCAATATATAATTACAGGTACCATTTAAAATACCCAACACATCGCTGAAATTATTGGCACATAAATTTTCTCGAATTGAAGATAAAACGGGGATACCACCGCCAACAGCGGCCTCAAGCAAAATATTTACCCCATTTTCGTTGGCAATCTGCAACAGTTCCTGCCCATGTACGGCCATAAGTGCCTTATTGGCAGTGACAACATGTTTACCATTTTGCAGAGCCTTAATAACAAAGGTTCGAGCTGGCTCATATCCGCCGACAAGTTCTATAATAACATCTATATCTGGGTCAGTAAGCATCGCATTGGCATCATTTGTCAGCACACCATCCTCAACGGTTACCCCCCGATCTCTGCTAATATCTAAATCAGCTATTGCGGACAAAACAAGGCGGGCTCCAAGACGTCTTGATATAACTTCTTCATTCTGTTGAAACATCTTCACCACACCGGTGCCGATAGTACCAAACCCCAGTAATCCTACTTTTATATCCTGCATTTTCCCTCGCTAATTTTTGTTATTAAAGCAAAGAGGCTAGAATCAACTTTCAGACTTAACCTGTTTAGCTATTTTGTCTAACACTCCATTCAAAAAAGCAGGAGTGTCTTTAGTTCCATACCGTTTTGCAATCTCAATCGCTTCATTTATGACCACCCCAGCGGGTGTCTGTGGCATCCACATTAGTTCATAACAGGCTAAACGCATAAGTGATAAATCCAAGCGCGGCATTCGATCTAATGCCCAGTTCTTGGAAGTACTGAGGAGAATTTTATCTATCTGTTCCAAATTATCGTAAACACCTAACACCAACTGTTCAGTGAAGTTTATAACTTCAGGTTCAAGTGGAGTGTTTTCATCTTCAGGCTCACCTAACACATCAGCACTGAAACGAAAATTTTTCCAGAAATCACTCATAACTACATCAAGAGGATCTTCCTGATCATACAAACTATACAATATTTTCAGGGCATACTCGCGCCCGTTGCGTCGTGTTCCTAGAGCCATTTACTTAATACTCTTAAATAGGTTAACCATCTCAATTACAGTCATAGCCGCATCATAACCTTTGTTACCAGCCTTTGTTCCCGCGCGTTCAACCGCCTGTTCAATAGTATCAGTGGTCAAAACTCCAAAAGCCATTGGTACCCCTGTTGACAGACTAACTGCGGCAACACCTTTAGTCACCTCATTGCTAACATAATCAAAGTGAGGAGTAGCACCACGAATAACTGCACCTAGGCAAATAAGGGCATCATATTTGGGAGTCGCTACCATTTTTTGAGCGGTAAGGGGGATCTCAAATGCGCCGGGAACTCGGACAACATCTATATCTGCCGCCAGCGCTCCGTGGCGCACCAGTGCGTCAATAGCACCTTCTACCAGACGCTCACAGATAAAACTGTTAAATCTGGCAACAACTATTCCAATCTTCTGACCACTGGCGTCCAGTTGACCTGCAATATTATTAACCATAGTACAACTCCATATTAAGACTGACATTCACCGGTAAATATGCCGCGAGTAATCACATAACATGATCACAGTTGGCACTATAAGTTGTTTCAATCAACTCTGGCAAAAAAATTGTATTTAAACATTTTCCAGCAAATGACCCATTTTTACTTTTTTAGTATGAAGATAATGCTCATTGATTTTGTTAGCTGGCATCTCAATTCCAACACGTTCAACGATCTTAAGTCCATACCCTTGTAATCCTACAATTTTCTTCGGATTATTTGTCATCAAACGAATATTTTTCACACCCAAGTCTGCAAGTATTTGAGCTCCAATACCATAATCTCGCAGATCAGCTTTAAAACCCAAAGCTTCATTGGCCTCAACCGTATCTTTACCACAGTCCTGCAACGCATACGCTTTAATCTTGTTGACCAAGCCTATACCACGCCCCTCTTGACGCATATATACTACAATCCCACTACCAGCCTCCTCAATTTGAGCCATAGAAGCCTGTAACTGTTGCCCACAATCGCAGCGTCTTGAACCAAAAACATCTCCGGTCAAACATTCAGAATGAACACGTACCAAAACTGGTTTCTCTGGATCTATCTTACCCTTGATCAAAGCAATATGCTGCAAATCATCTATCTCATTTTCATAGACAATCATTTCAAATTCACCACCAAAACTTGTAGGCAAAACAGTCTCTGCAGCGCGACGCACCAATAGCTCTTTACGCATACGATATTCAACCAGGGAAGCAACTGTTACAATTTTCAAATCGTGCTTCTTGGCAAACTCACGCAGCTGCGGCATACGTGACATGGTTCCATCTTCACTCATCACTTCGCATATAACACCGGCAGGTTTCAAACCAGCCAGCCGTGCCAAATCTACAGAACCTTCAGTTTGACCGGTACGTACTAATACTCCGCCATTGCGTGCACGTAATGGGAACACGTGCCCAGGCCGTGCTATATCAGCAGCAGTTGAATTATCATCAATTGCCACTCGAATAGTCTGAGCTCTATCTGCCGCTGAAATACCTGTCGTAACCCCCTTTTTTGCCTCAATAGATACTGTAAAAGCGGTACCAAAAGAGGATGTATTCTCTGTCACCATCAACGGAAGATCCAGATAGTCCGCACGTTCTTCTGTCAAAGAAAGACAAATTAAGCCGCGCCCCTCTTTAGCCATAAAATTTATTGCTTCATCGGTGACCATTTCGGCCGCCATAGTTAAATCACCCTCGTTTTCACGATCCTCATCATCAACAAGAATCACCATTTTTCCTTGGCGCATATCCTCCAAGGCTTCTTCTATTTTACTAATCGGCACAATTTGCCCCTTTCATGCCGGCATATATCGATATGCCAGTTATATAAATAATATGCTTGGCTATCATAGTTATTTTTACATAAAACCATTTTGGGCCAAGTGTTCCAAAGTAAGACCATTTTCTCTATCGGAAGATGTTGACTGAACAGTACCGAGCAACTTTTCTACATAACGCGCAATAACATCTGTTTCAATATTAACTTTTGAACCAACTTTTAAATTTTTCAGTGTGGTCTGAGCTAGGCTATGCGGAATTATGGCGACACTGAATGTTTCACCATCCACACCATTAACTGTCAAACTTATCCCATCGATGGTAATCGAGCCTTTTTCTACAACATAGCGCAACATTGCAGGGCTAAGGCTAAAACGGAAACGAATTGCATTACCTTCTTGACGGCGTTCAACCACTGAAGCAACTGCATCAACGTGACCACTTACCATATGCCCACCAAGGCGATCTGACAACTGTAATGCGCGCTCAAGGTTAACTTCGGTACCTGATGACACTTCGACTAAAGTGGAGGAATTAAGGGTCTCCGGAGACACATCAGCAACAAAAAAATCACTTCCTATCTGCACCACTGTGAGGCAAATACCATTAACAGCAACGCTATCTCCTAGCTTGATCTCATTTACAGGTAAGGCCGTAGAAACAAGCAACTGTACACTATTGCCACAATGTCTTAGTTCGCGAACGATACCGACATCCTCAATTAAGCCGGTAAACATGAAACTACCTCACCTTCTATCAACACATCATTACCAAAATGTTGACTACGCACATCGGTAAGCTGTAGAGCATCAACTAAATGACGAACTCCGCAACCATCAAACAACGCCTTACCGTCATTCCCCCCTATCAATTTAGGGGCAAAATAGAGTACAACACGATCGATCAAATGCGCAGAAAATAATGCCATATTTAATTTGGCTCCACCCTCAACCATAACACTTTGAACCTGCATACCACCTAGATGGTTAAATAGGGCAACAAGATCCACCCGTCCATCGCAGTCTGGCAATTGTATCACTTCAACTTTAGGTAATTGCCGCAATGAATCAATTTTTTTTTCACTGGCCTGTGATGTGGTAAAAATGAGCGTTTTAGCTGCTGAATTATGATTAACAATGGCTGAATTCACTGGTAAACGCAGAGTTGAATCAACTACCACTCGCAACGGATCACGCCCACCACCATCTAAACGGGTTGTTAAACGTGGATCATCCTCTATAACTGTTCCTACACCAACCATAATCGCATCAATCTTATTCCGCAATTGATGCACATGTTGGCGACTCTCCTCGTTGGTAATCCATTGTGACTCGCCAGTTGAAGTTGCTAGACGACCATCGAGAGTTAATCCAGCTTTTAAAATCACTAACGGCTTTCCGGTGGTAACCCATTTAGCGAAGGGAGCAAGCAAGCGTCGGCATTCTACTTCACATATTCCGACGCTTACCTCGATTCCGGCACAACGCAATCTATCTATCCCCCGTCCAGCAACCATGGGGTTTGGATCTTGTGTGCCAACATAAACCTTAGCCACGCCAGCTGCGATTAAGGCATCACAACATGGACCGGTACGTCCGTAATGTGAGCATGGTTCAAGGGTAACGTATACGTCGGAACCACGCGCTTCATCACCAGCATCGTTCAGAGCAAAAATCTCGGCATGGGGTTCACCGGCACGGGGATGAAATCCGCAACCTACCACTACCCCATTTTTTACAATCACCGCTCCAACTGCAGGATTGGGAGTTGTCCGCCCTTCGGCGCGGCGTGCTAACTCTAATGCCTGCTGCATAAAAACGCTGTGAATCGAAGTTGTGGTCACAGTGTCACTGTATCTCTCACCCATTCTGAGTCGTATTAATGGACTGACCGCTTAAAATATCGGTTAGTTCCTGCATAAATTCGTTTATATCTTTAAACTGGCGATAAACTGACGCAAAACGCACATATGCTACTTCATCCAGATCGTGCAACGCATACATAACCTTTTCACCTATATAACTAGCCGGAATCTCACGCTCTGTACTTTCCTGTAATTCAAGTTCTAGTTGATCGACCATCTTCTCAATTGCGGCAATTGAAACCGGACGCTTCTCACACGCACGTTGCATACCACCAATTATTTTATTGCGCTCAAATGGTTCACGCCGACCATCCTTTTTAATAACCAGCGGCAATGTCTCTTCTATCCGCTCATATGTTGTAAAACGCTTGTCACATTCAGAGCATTCACGCCTACGTCGAATAGCGTTACCCTCCTTACTCAAGCGAGAATCGACCACACGGGTATCCATACATGCACAAAAAGGACACTTCACATCAACAGCCTTTCGTAGACTTATAACAAACTGATCTACACTAAGTTATTTTTCTGACGAATAGACACTGATTTCAATAGCTGACTCCTGCAATATCTCTTTGGCCAACTCATCAGGATAACCTTCAAGGTAAACTATTTTTTTCAAACCAGCATTGATCAACATTTTCGCGCAAATTACACATGGTGCATTGGTACAGTACAACGTTCCGTCGGCAATATTAACCCCGTGTTTAGCAGCCTGAATAATCGCATTCTGTTCTGCATGCAAGCCCCGGCAGAGTTCATGACGCTGCCCTGAAGGAACCATCATTTTATCGCGCAGACAACCAACGCTGTCGCAATGGCTGATCCCCATTGGCGTACCATTGTAACCTGTGGTAAGAATATTTTTATCTTTAACAATTACCGCTCCAACTTTACGCCGAACGCAAGTAGAGCGGCTAGCCACCAATTTGGCAATATCCATAAAATATTCTTCCCAAGATGGACGCTCCACAGACTATAACCGATTAGCGTAGAGGGGAAAGAGCTTGCACAAATCGGTAACTTCAGTGTGAATCGCCGCCAGCACCTCTTCATCTTCTACATTATTCAGTGCCCGATCGATCCATTTGGCAATCTGAACCATCTCTAATTCTTTAAGACCACGTGTTGTTGCCGCCGGGGTCCCGATACGGAAACCACTGGTAACAAAAGGGGAGCGGGTATCAAAAGGAACTGCATTTTTATTCACAGTGATCCCAGCTTTTTCCAGTGCTGCTTCAGCCACTTTACCGGTAATCTCGGTACCACTTAGGTCAACCAAGATCAGGTGATTGTCGGTACCACCAGAAACTAGATTGTAGCCACATTCAAGTAAACCTTGTGCCAGAGCTTTGGCATTCTTAACAACCTGCTGACCATAAACAGTAAATTCGGGGCTCAACGCCTCCTTAAAAGCAACTGCTTTAGCTGCAATTGCATGCATCAGAGGTCCGCCCTGAATGCCGGGGAAAATATTACTGTTTATCTTTTTGGCAAACTCTTCACGACACAGGATCATTCCACCACGAGGACCACGCAATGTTTTATGTGTTGTAGTAGTAACAAACTCTGCGTAAGGGACAGGATTCGGGTGTTCTCCAGCAGCAACCAGTCCGGCAATGTGAGCCATATCAACCATTAAAGGGACACCGATCTTGTCGGCAATCTGACGAAAAGCAGCAAAATCAATTGTTCTTGGATAAGCACTGGCTCCAACAACAATCAATTTCGGTTTGTGTTCCATGGCTAAAGATTCAACTTCATCATAATCGATAGTACCGGTTTCCCGTTTAACACCATAAGGTACAATATTGTACAACTTACCAGAAAAATTGACTGAAGAACCATGAGTAAGATGTCCGCCATGAGCAAGATTCATCCCCAGAACAGTGTCGCCAGGCTTACAAACACTGAAATATACGGCCATGTTTGCTTGTGACCCTGAATGAGGTTGCACGTTCGCATGATCTGCGCCAAAAAGTTCTTTAGCTCTATCTATGGCGGTTTCATTAATAATGTTCTGAGCAATTTCGGGATCTACCTGAGCCAGTTTTTTCATAGATATCTCCAGTTCATATATAAATAATTAGGCATATAAACGCTAAAATAGATAAGGAACTAACTTACTTTCAATCACAACAATAAGTTAATCACTCAACATGTTCCAATTCTGCAATTTTGTTTAAGCGGTTTTGGTGTCGTCCACCTTCAAACACTCCATGCAACCACACATCAACCATACGACAAGCGTCATCGGGGTTAAGAACTCGACCTCCAAGGACCAAGATGTTGGCGTTATTGTGTTCTTTTGACATCTGAGCTGTAAATTGATCGTGCACTAACGCAGCGCGTACACCGGGGAATTTATTTGCCGCTATGGACATACCAATACCGGTACCACAGATTAAAATCCCCGATTCTTCTTTACCTTGTGAAACTGGCTCCGCCACCAAAGCAGCATAATCCGGATAATCGACAGAATCGAGATTATTCACGCCGAGGTCATCCACCTCAACCCCCTGATTACGCAAATGCGCAACTAATGCCTGTTTCAACTCGAAGCCACCATGATCACTAGCTATCAACATAAAATAAACCTACAATTTCTTAAAGATAAGAGTAGCATTTGTGCCACCAAAACCCAGAGAGTTAGACATAGCCACATTAATTTCAGCATTACGCGCTGTATTAGCTACATAATCAAGGTCACATTCTGGCGACGGCTGTTCTAGATTCATTGTTGGGGGCACAATTCCAGTTTCCATGGCCTTCAAGCAATAAACCGTTTCCAAAGCTCCAGCTGCACCAAGGGCGTGTCCAGTCATACTTTTTGTTGAGCTGACCATAACGTTTTTGGCATGTTCTCCCAATACAGTATGAATAGCCATTGTCTCATACAAATCATTAAATGGCGTTGAAGTACCATGAGCATTGATATAATCTACCTCATCCGCATTAATTCCTGCATTGTTTAACGCCATTTTGATACAGCGTGCAGCTCCTTCGCCATTTGGAGCCGGCGCAGTCATATGGTAAGCATCAGCACTTAAACCATAGCCACATAGTTCGCCATATATCTTGGCTCCACGTTTCACTGCTGATTCGTATTCCTCTAAAACGACAATTCCAGCCCCTTCCGCCATGACAAAACCATCACGATCCTTGTCAAAAGGTCGGCTTGCAGTTTGAGGATCATCATTACGGGTAGATAACGCCTTCATTACACAAAATCCGGCAACACCCAAAGGCGTTATGGTAGATTCCGTTCCGCCAGCTATCATGGCATCTGCATCGCCACGCTTAATCATATGATAAGCATCACCAATAGAGTGGGTACCTGTAGCACAGGCGGAAACTGATGACAGATTAGGACCCTTAGCACCAAAACGGATTGAAATTTGCCCGGGTGCCAAATTAACAATCAGCATGGGTATAAAAAACGGTGAAACACGTTTATAGCCGCTCTTATTTAACACATCATGATACTTCTCAATGGCTGGAAGTCCACCCAGACCAGAACCTACTAAGACCCCGACACGTTCAGCATTTTCTTCATTAATCTGAAGACCTGAATCCTCCATGGCCATCTCAGCGGCGGCTAGGGAATACTGAATAAAGAGATCCATTTTTTTAATCTCTTTTTTCGGTATATATTTGGCTGGATCAAAATCCTTAACCTCGCCAGCAACTTGTGATGGCAACTCCGACGCATCAAAGCGTGTAATCAAATCAATACCAGATTTCCCTGCTGTCAAAGCTGACCAGTTTTTTTCCACGCCTGTTCCCAGCGAGGAAACAGCACCAACACCCGTCACGACAACTCTACGCATAATCAAACTTCCTTTTTAATTTAAGTTAGCAGGCTCGCAAACTATCCAGTATCACATCAACGATGGCTCTTCACTAAACATTCAACTCAGAATCATTGCACAAACAGATCGGCAACCAGCCTGTGAAACAACGCCGAGCTAAATAGAACTCAAATAGAGAAAAGGGGAGGATAGCATCCCATGCTTATCCTCCCCTTTTAAACCACGTATTTCAATATCAGGAGTTACTACTTACGTAATCGACAGCATTTTTTACGGTCTGAATTTTTTCGGCATCTTCGTCAGAAATCTCAATGTCAAATTCCTCTTCAAGAGCCATTACCAGTTCAACAGTGTCCAGTGAATCAGCACCTAGATCATCCATAAATGACGCTTCGGCAACAACTTGTTCCACTTCTACACCAAGTTGCTCAGCAACGATTTTTTGTACTCTTTCTTCCATTGAAGCCATTTTGTACCCTCCATGATTGTGTTAACAGCTTTTAGCTGAAGTGTTCGAAACCATCTCCCATTAACTTCAGGAAAACAGCACTTCTTTACATATACATACCACCATTTACTGACAGTTCATGCCCAGTGATATATCCGGCTTGTTCAGATGCTAAAAAAATTACCGCATCAGCAATATCCTGTGGCGAACCAAAACGCCCCTGAGGAATTTGCGCCATCATATCGTTACACACTTTTTCCGGTAATGTAGCTGTCATATCTGTTTCGATAAATCCAGGCGCAACTGCATTAACGGTAATATTACGTCGCGCCAGTTCACGTGCGTTCGAGCGGGTCAACCCTACCAGACCGCACTTACTGGCACAATAGTTAGCTTGACCGATGTTGCCCATTTGTCCAACCACGGAGCTTATATTAATAATGCGCCCATAGCGTTTCTTTGCCATAACTTTAGCAACCGCCGCACTACACAAAAAAGCACCCTTAAGATTGATATTCATTACCGCATCCCAGTCATCCTCTTTCATGCGTGCCAATAATGAGTCGCGGGTGATTCCGGCATTGTTTACCAAAATATCTATCTGTCCAAAGGTCTCAACAGTGCCTTGTACCATCTTATCAACATCGGCTGCAACACTCACATCTGCCTGTATCGAAATAGCATCGCCACCTTGATCTTTTATTTGCTGTACCAAATCCGCAGTATCTTCGGCGTTACGGCTTACAGCAACAAGTTTAGCTCCGACCTGCGCCAAATTTTGTGCTATACACTTGCCAATACCACGTGATGAACCTGTAACAATAGCAACTCTGCCTTGTAAATCCATTGAACCCTCTCCCCGTAGTACTTATGCTAAAGCGCTTTTAAGTGAAGCGATGTTCTCGACATTCGAGATTTTTGCCTTGCGTTCAATGCGACGAATAAGACCGCACAGCACCTTACCCGGACCAATCTCAATAAAACGTTCAACACCGTTATCGAGCATATTGCGTACAGAGCTTTCCCAACGTACCGGAGCACTCACCTGGTCTATTAATAATCGCTTAATTCTTGAGCTATCACTATTGGCAACCGCTTCAACATTGGTAACAACCGGCACCTTAATATCGTGCATCACTACAGTATTTAAAACCTGCTCCAGTTTCTCCCCAGCAGGCAACATGAGTGCACAATGAAATGGGGCGCTAACCGGTAACATCATCGCTTTACGCGCACCATTATCTTTAGCCAGCGCTATAGCCCTATCTACTGCTGTGGCATTTCCAGCAATAACAATCTGCCCGGGGCTATTGTAGTTAGCAGCAGATACCACTTCATTTTGTGCCGCCTGAGCACACAACTCCTCCAGCAACTCAGCATCAACTCCCAATATTGCCGCCATAGCACCACTACCTATAGGTACCGCCTGTTGCATAAATGTTCCCCGCTGACGCACCAAACATACCGCATCAGCAAAATCAACAGCTTGGGCAGCTACAAGAGCTGAATATTCACCCAAAGAGTGCCCAGCAACAAAATCTGGTTGCAAACCTGTTTCCTGCTGCACTACACGAAGCGCGGCAACACTCGTAGTCAAGATTGCCGGTTGGGTGTTAGCCGTAAGCTTTAGATCTTCCTCTGGCCCTTCATAACACATTTTCGCCAGATCTAATCCGAGTGAATCATTGGCCTCCTCAAAAACCTCACGAGCTACAGAAAAATTTTCACTGAGTTCCTTACCCATTCCAGCATGCTGCGCACCCTGACCTGGAAAAACAAAAGCTAACATCTTGCCACCCTGATTTTCATCAACCAACCAATAAACTTACCAACGCAATACAGATGCACCCCAGGTAAAACCACCACCGAAGGCATCCAGAACTAGAATATCACCCTCTTCAAGCAACCCCGCGCGGTTGGCTTCGTCAAGTGCAATTGGAATAGACGCACCAGAAGTATTTCCACGTTTATCAACATTTACAAACATTTGGTTCTTGCGTAATTTGAGCCGTTTACGTACCGCCTCAAGAATGCGCATATTTGCCTGATGGGGAAAAAGCAACTTCACATCAGCCACCGTCATATTGTTATTTTCCAATGCCTCAATAGCGACATCATGCATAGAACGCACAGCTATTTTAAAAACTTCATTTCCAGCCATATGTAAATATGGCAAACGTTGCTCAATACCTGAGACAGATGCGGGATAACGAGAACCAAAACCTGGCTGGTAAAGCAGTTCCCAGTAAGAGCCATCGGCATGTAAATGCCCGGAGAGCAAACCACTTTCTCCTTCTTGTGCCTCAAGAACCACCGCACCGGCACCATCACCAAAGAGAATACAGGTGTTACGGTCTTCCCAATCCATTATGCGACTAAGCACTTCCGTACCAATAACCAGAGCCCGCTTTGCCGCACCATTTTCCAGGTATTGTGCCGCAGAAGTGATGGCATAAACAAAACCACTACAGGCAGCAGAGACATCCCATGCTGAGGCATTAACTGCACCTATTTTGTTCTGCACCAGGCATGCCGTTGAAGGCCAGGGGAAATCACCGGTAATCGTACCAACGATAATCAGATCTATTTGATCAGCAGTTACACCAGCCATCTCCAAAGCACGATTAGCAGCATTTACAGCTAGATCCGATGTCATCTCATTTTCAGACGCAATATGCCGCTCATTGATACCGGTACGCGTAGAGATCCATTCATTCGTTGTATCAACCATCTTTTCAAGATCAAAGTTGGTTAACACTTTCTCCGGCAAGTAAGAGCCGGTACCTATAATTCGCGCTTTTTTCACTACGTTTCCCCTTTAATACGCAGAACATAAATAAATTCAGCTATGCAACATCAACAGCTTTAATTGAAACGTCAGTGACTGCTCGAAAGTTATCTAACTGCTTCACAAGCTCACCAATCATATTTTTATCAACGCTGTTTGCTGCCTGACCTATAGCATTCATAATGGCTTTAACGTTTGAACCGCCATGACAAATGATGCTAGTCCCCTTAATCCCGAGCAACGGTGCTCCACCATACTCAGCATAATCAACTTTTTTCTTGAAAGCTCTAAATGCAGGTCGAGCCAAGAGATATCCTAACTTGGCAAGTAAGCGAGATTTCAATTCGGCTCGTAGCATCTGCCCAATAGAATCAGCCAACCCCTCAGAAACTTTGATTACAACATTTCCGACAAAACCATCACACACAACCACATCCACATTACCACTATATATGTCACGTCCCTCTACATAACCTATATAGTTAAAATTGTGTCGCAACAAATGGCGATGGGTCTCGCGAGTAAGATCGTTACCTTTTTTTTCTTCCGCCCCATTGGACAGCAAGCCAATACGGGGTGATTTTTTACCCATGATATGGCGAGCATACACATCACCCATGACAGCGAAATGCTCAAGATGGATCGGTTTACAATCCACATTGCCACCCACATCAAGAATTAATGATTGTCCGGTAACTGTCGGCAAAATAGTTGATAACGCTGGGCGCTCAATGCCAGTCACTCGCTTGGCAATAAACATTCCGGCAGCCATTGTAGCACCAGAATTACCGGCACTCACCACAGCATGAGCCTCACCAGCCTTAACCAGATCATATGCAACGCGGATAGATGAATCTTTTTTGCGTCTCACCGCATCAGCAGCTGAATCTTTCATACCAACTACTTCAGAGGCATGGTGAATCCGAATTTGCAGATTCTCAGTATCGTGCTTGTCTAATTCACAGGCAACCTGTGTTGAGTCACCCACCAAGATAATAGGCATCCCCCATTTACGTGCTGCGGCGACAGCACTCTCTACCTCGACGGCAGGAGCATTGTCACCACCCATGGCATCAACCGCAACCACGACAGATTTCATCAGATAAACCTAGCTCTCAGACTCAAGAACATTGCGGTCTTTATAAAAACCACAGCTACCACATACACGGTGAGGCTGCTTAGGCTCATCACACTGGGGACACACAGAAATACCTGGTGCAATTAATGAATCATGGGAACGACGCATGTCGCGCCGTGATTTAGAAGTCTTTTTCTTAGGTACTGCCATGAACTTAATCTCCTCTAAGCTCTATATACTTACGTTTAACAAAAATGCCGAGAACCGACCATCAACCAGCTCCTATCGCTAACCACGATAACGATAACCGTACAAAAGTAAACCAATTCTTGTCTATTTTTCAACCTTAAAATCTTTAAGTGCTGCAAAGTTAAGATTTCCCACATTGTCAGCACAACTACATTTTTCTTTATTCAAGTCAGCGCCACATTCGGCACACAGCCCCTTACACAACTCACTACACAAAGAATGTTCGGGCACCAACAGTGCAACTTGCTGCTGAATCTCTTCATTTAGATCAATTTCATCATCGTTAATCAGTTCCAGACCCATCTCCTCAGCTGACAGCTCCAGTTCTTCACCATCTTCACCTGTCACTTCAGGCAACTGATCAACATAAGTCTGCCTAAAATCTGAACTAAATACTCTGCGACACGGGGCCAAACAGCGACTACATGGCACTTCAATATCCACACTGATATGACCATCAAGTTCAACCATACCACCAACAAGATTTGCATGAACAACAACAGATATAGGTGTCAAAAACACACACCTACCCAGTCGTTGCAACTCTGCCAACATAGGAAAACTTGCAGCAGAACGCTCTAACTTCAAGTCGAACCCACTATTTTTTAAATCACTAACTTTTATCTGCATATATAAAACTCACCACACTTTTGAGAAAGCGCTCAGTATAGGTATTGCCCCCCTTTTGTCAAGAAAAATAAAAGTCTATAAACAACCACTCTCCGTGTTATATATATTAAATCTAAAGTGACGCAGATAACTACCAAATCGGAACTAGTCAAGTTTATTTTTTACGAAAAAGTATAAATTTTGCCAACAAAAAGCCTTGACAAAAAAAAACCATACAGTTTAAACCACTTATAAATTTACGCACAAAGGTTGTTGATAAGTTGTTTATAAAGCTGTGAATGCTATTTACTATCCAGCTAAAAAAACCACTTTCAACGTATTGCACATTTTTTAGGCAGTTTTTTTTAACAATAATTACAAGTAGTTACGCGTACGCACAATATAGAATACTCTTTCATCTCATTTATTATCACCTTCAGCGCAAATTCAAATTAAAACATTCACACAGAGGGGCATAAATGTTTATAAAGTTACTGATTTTATTTATTTCAATACCCGCAATCGAAATCTATGTACTTTTAGCCGCAGGTAAATTAATTGGCATTGGACCCACCATAAGTTTAATATTTTTGACAGGTATCGCTGGTGCATACTTAGCCAGAACCCAAGGAAGTGATACTGCCCGGCGTATACAAATTGCCTTGGAACATGGAGAGATGCCAACTGAAGAGCTAATTGACGGAGCGATGATTTTTGCTGGCGGGATAACTTTACTTACTCCAGGTTTCTGTACTGACATGTTTGGTTTTTGCCTATTACTGCCACAAACCAGAGAGCTAATTAAAATATTAGTACGCAAATGGATGCAGAAAATGGCCGCCAATGGACAAGTATACATCCATTACCGCTAAAAACACAAATCGCACAACCAGACACGTTGGCAACGGCTATAGAGTTTAACAAATCCACTATTTTGGCGCTGCCAACGTGTTTACCGACACCATAAACACTTTCAACAAACCTTATTTATAATTTTTGAGCCCAGATCAAAAAAACTGGATAACGCTGTTCACCGTTCGAGCGATATTTCACAATAGTGTGCGCCGTAGTTTGCTGCACATGATTGAACCCCAGATCTAATAGTTGTTCATTCAGCCATAATCTATCTATACCGCAATGCACAACTCCACAGGGATCAGAATGAAAACTACCATCTTCCACATCCAGATCAGCTAAAGCTACAATTCCTCCAGATTTTAATGCTTTTCTGAATTCAGCAAGCACTGCATAGATATCAGGAAGATGATGTAACACCATGGAACTAAATATAAGGTCATAATGGTTATCTTGAAGTTCTGGGATCGCTGATCCATTAAGAGATGTTGTAATATTATCTATGTCAGCAGCAACAGCTTTCTGTTTTACAACTTCCAGCATCTCTGCGGCACTATCAATAGCAGTGACATGCGCCAACCTATTAACCAGATTAAAAGTTACCAGACCAGTTCCGCACCCGAACTCCAACGCTTTCATAGTTGAATCCAAAGGGATATTATCTTTAATTGCCGTGGCCACTGCAGTCGCCAACTGAACTCGACGCGGTTTCTCATCCCAATTTGTTGCTACTTTGTTAAAATCACGCTGTTGCTCTTCCACAGACACTTTCTCTAGCTTTTGATCCTTATTTTCTTCCTGCATGTTAGAACAGCTCCAAAACTTTCAAGTTATCTTAAAACGCTCTTGTCCTTGCCTACTTCAATCCACTTCAACTTCATACCAGCCATCGAAAGCCGGAAAATAAAGAGCACATCGGCACGGGTGCTTAGGATCAACATATCGCATAAAGGTTACATAGCCTTCCAATTGAGAGCGATACCTCTCCCCTTGCTGGCAATAAAAATCGTCTACACTTTGATTTTTGCTTGGGGCCGAGGTTTTATAGTCTATTATCCAACGCTCTTCTTCAAACACAAACGTTCGATCAATCACCAAATTTTTTATCTCTTCTCTGGCACGGATTCGCCTCTCATCGACACCACTTAATGGATATTCACAGCGTGTCTGCTGGTGATGATTAAGAATCCAGCGTCCACGACTGCTAGCAACAGTGCGCTGCAACATAGAGATAATTGAGTTGCAATACTGCTGTTGTTCCCCTTCATCAACACCAGCCACCGCTAATTGCGCTTTTATTTTGGGGCACAACTCCGACACTCGGTCGGCATCCCAGCATACATCCTGATGCTGCGCTATATATTCAAGCCACTTATGTGTTGTCGTACCAATAACTGCCGGCATCCGCACACTGAATGGCGGGTTGCTGCCAGCAGCAGCACCCGATAATTGTACTTGCGTAAAATCAAAACCCACAAATTTGAAATTTTCACTGGTTAGCCGTCGTAACACAGGAGATAATTCAACATTCGCTGGACCAATTACCTCGCTGCTATCATCCACAGCACTACTGGAAAAGTGTTGTTTTACTGCCGGCCATAACTTTGCCAGCAAAGAACCTTTTTGTGCATGGAACTCCCCATTTTTATTAAGTGCAGCATGACCAAACATATATAAATTATTTTTAGCTCGTGTCACCGCCACATACAACAACCGGGCAACCTCATACTCCCCTTTTGTTTTATCAATTTCACCCAGCAACTCGTAAATTGGATCATCAACAAAACCTCCACGCGCTGCTATTGGTGCCAGAAGGAGCCCGTGTTCGGCATGCTCCTGCCACCTCAACAAGCTCTTATCTTCTCCACGCGGTCGCCGACCTAACGCAGGTAGAATTACATGGTCAAATTCCAACCCCTTTGCCTTATGAATTGTCATCACCTGCACCTGACCATCGGCATCATTCTCTACGGCGGAAAACAAGTTGCCCAGCTCTTCATCAAGTTCTTCAAAGCTGTACAAATCACCACCACGGTCAAGTTTTTCCAGCAAAGCAAGCACCTGCTCCACATCCTGACAGTCACGCTCTTCGTAGCACTGTGGCCCAAGCAACTGCAACCAGGTTTCTTCAACCAACTGACGCAGAGAACAACTCCCTCTTCGAGCTATAGCTGCTTGCAAAACAGGTGTAATCGCGACAACACGCATCCGTCCATCATCGCTTAGTTGTTCTATATAGCTATTATCTTGCATCATCTGCATTACCGTGGCACCCGCTTCACTACCAAACAACAAAAGATCGGTCAGTAGCAACCCACACCAAGGCGCACGCAATACCCCCAGCCAACTAAGATTATCTGCGGGATGTAGCAACGCACGCACCAGAGCAATCACATCAGAAACAGCAGCACGTTGCGTCAGTTGATCTACATTGTGAGCTTGATAACTGATACCGGAGCTACGCAACTGTTCTAAAACATCTACAAGATGGGAGCGAGAACGCACCAATATAGCAATTGTCTGCGCAGGACAGCTTTGGCGTAACTTCTGCACCAAACTGCACACCTGTTCAGCCTCTACCTGAGAGTTATACTCAATCTGAGGAAAAAACTGGACAGCATCTCCACTAAAAAGTTGCTGGCATGGGATAACCGCCTGCGCCATAGCGTAACTTACCGCTCCGCTGCCGGCATCTTCTTTGACGGGAAAAACTTCACTAAAGCTGGCGTTTACCCAGTCAACAATACCTTGCTGAGAACGAAAATTAGCGCGTAATTGCAACGACTGCAAATCAATGGCGCCAATGCCATTTTTACCGGCTCGCAAAAAAAGCCCAACCTCAGCTTCCCTAAAACGGTAAATTGACTGCATGGGATCACCCACGATAAACAAACTACGCCCATCGCCATTGTCCCAGCCACTTATCACAGTCTGGAGCAATTCATACTGCAGCCATGAAGTATCCTGAAATTCGTCAATGAGGATGTGGTGCAGTTTTCTATCCAGAGCAAGCAACTGTTCCGTAGGGTTACCGCTATCCACCAAAGCCTGACGAGCACGCAGGGCAATTTCAACAAAATCAACCTCACCGGAAGCACTAAATTCAAGCCATAGTTGCGCCACCGTCTGCGGCAAAACCGTTAGCAGTGCTTGCAACACCTGCCACTGATTGGCTGAATAACAGGGATCTGGCAACTTGCGAACCAGCTGCCACACGGTGCTATCCACATCACTGTCACGCAATAATGCCAGCAACTCACCCATCCGCTTCTTCATACCGGCAAACGGTTCGGCCTTACCGGCAGGAAAACCACAATTTTTATCGCAGCGCTTGCGCCAATGACCATCAGCCGTCAACAACAGATCAGCCAAACCGCGCCACAGATCCAAGTCTTCAATACACCCGCGTGGAAATCCTTGCCCGGCTTGGGCAAACTGAGATAATTTTATTAGCGGCCTGTCGGCTGTGGCACAATGTTGCGCAGCAAACGCACCAAGTTCCAGCAACTCCTGCTGCAACGGGGGGGGCACGCTCGCTGACAATTGACCCAAATAAGAGTTTACCAGCTGCGCTAACGCCAACTCCAGATCGTCCCGCTGCTGCCCGGCGTCGCTCAACAGGTGACGCAGCCACTGATCACGCCGCGCCAACAATTTTATCAGCATCTGCTGCAACACATCCACGCGATTATCCAGATGCAACAACAGACACTTGACCGCTTCGTTCAACTCTGGCTGGCGATGATGTAGATGGATCATCTGATCTATAGCGCGACGATACAGCGTTTGTGGATATTCACTCACCTTGGGCAAACCACCGAGACGAGTCAACCACGGCATACTGCGTACCAGCGCCGCATTGAAACTATCGATGGTTTTAATCTGCAATTGATCCGGATGCTCTAACAGATGCCATTCACGCTCACGATCACGGATCAACACTGCCTGCGCCAGAGCATGTGTAACTCTCTCATGCTCAGCGGCAATATCGTTCAGCGGCTGCCTGCCATCAGCTAGAGCAGACAGTACCCGCTGTACCATTTCGGCGGCAGCTTTACGGGTGAAAGTTATCGCCAAAATCTCGTCTGGACGCTCAACACGACCCAACAATGCCAAATAACGTTGAATCAACAGCTCAGTCTTACCTGAACCAGCCGGAGCGCGGACAATACACGACAATTGCGGATCAACAGCCCGTTTCCGTGCTTCTCCATCTACCAATTCAACATTTTGCATCAAACAATCACCTCACTACACTCAGCACCACGTTCACCATCATGCTAAGTATTTACCTCTATTTTACACAACCCACGCAAGTCACAGAAACTGCATGCCTGTTTGTTGGCAGGTTTTACCTGTGCCCTAGCCGCTACAAAATCTTCAGATAACTCGTGCAACTGCCGCCTCCAATCATCCAGCAATTCCGTCCAATCAAAAATCTGACGTTTACCAGAGCCACTCTTGGCTACCCCTTTTACTCCGGCGATTAAACCATCTGCGCAAGCCACCCCTTTAAAGGCACACTCACCAGCTCTGATCTGGGCAAACACCGTCGCCACCGGGGCATTAAGATCATCTTCCACGCCATACAGTGCATAGATCGGCAATTGCGGTTCCAACAGTTTTTCTCCAACAAGATCGGCGTTACTGACTAAAGAACTTTTATAATCGATAACCACCAGATCACCATCACCTAGACGATCTATCCTGTCGGGAATTACATCAAATTTCAGCGCACCGATACACACCGGCCGCCGTTGCTCTAGAGAAACAATTGTAAAAGGGGAACGTGATATTTCATATTGTGATAACCAAGTGAATAGCAGCGTGCTCAAACGTTGTACCTCTAGGGGTAACAGTTCGGCATTGTCTGCACCAAGTTGCTGCCCCAGCACCCGCGCTGTGACCTGTGTCACCAAATTCCGCAATTTATCCTCACCCAAAGCACACAACTGCTGCTGACTGCTAACTTGCCGCCAAAACAGCTCCAGCACCTTATGGATTAAATTGCCCCGCATCCTCCCGTCCAACCCCGGCTGTGGCGATTCCAAAGCGCGAACCCGGAGGCGGTGGTGGATATAAGCACGAAATGGGCACAACGACTGCTCTTTGAGGACACTTGTGCCACCTCTTATCTCGACATCACCCGTATCTTCCGCCACCACCAGAGCCGCCCCCACCTCGTCACATACATGTTCAATTGTATTATTTAGTGTTTGCTGTGAAGCTACACATTCGGCGGGGTAAAAAGCATCATACTGTTCAATGGGGTATTGAATAAATGGGCTGGGTGCTAACGAAACATTTTCAGCTGCTGCCGGATAACTCAAAATAACCTGTTCAGCACTACTCAACAAACGCTGTAATGTCAGTTTGGCATAGTGATTTTCGTGTTCGATACTGGAATGTGGCATCTGATGTTTACGTTGCAGTTCCACCGGCAAAAAAGGGTTGTACTGCACTTGTCCGGGCAAGACACCGTCGGTAAGACCAGTAACCCACATGGCGTCAAAATGCAATCCAGCACTTTCCAGCAAACCGACAACCTGCAAACGGTCATCTTGCGCCTGGGGCTGAAAGAGGTGTTCCTTCGCAACAGATTTAAGCAACGCAACAGCTGTGCTAAAGTCTGTTGGTGGATGAATCACGTTCAAGGAAACAAAGGCCGGTAACAATTTTTCCCGCCACGCCATAAGCACTTGATAATCATCACTACTAAGAGCCCGTTCTCCAGGCCAGCCGGCACCATTAAGCAGATCGGCAAAGTAATCAGCCCAATAAATCAACGATTTGTCGCTTCTTTCTCCCCTACAGAGGATTAATTGCTCCAATAGCCGCAGAAAAGAATCGTCATGCCCCATACGGCGGCAGCACAGATTGGTCAGGCTTTTCAAAGAGATTTTATGAACGTTGCGTTTACGTAACCAGCTTTCAAAATGGGCACGGGTAGCAGCAGCGCTCACTCCATGGTTCAACCACGGCGAGCGCAACAGATAACTGATGGTTTCAAAGTCTACCTCGTCAGGCACAGATAACAGCATCAAGGCGGTCGTAATCATTCCATGCTGAATCAACGGCATCCCCAGGGAAACATTAAAATTGGCAACAGGAACCAACTCGGGATATCTGGTAAGCTTGAGTTCTGCCGCAAATATACGTTCCACCTGTGCATGCACACGGGTTAGGTCGGGGACGACAACCGCTACCGTTCCCACCCTACGCTCCAACTGCAATCTAGACCAGCGTGCAGCGGCAGCAATCTCGCTACTCTCATCACCACATTCCACACAAGTGACATTATCGCTGACCTCAACCGGAGGATTAACTATATCGACAACGGTTCCCAAGTGTTGCAATTGTGCGAACAATGCCGTTTGAGCAGCGTTTAATTGATCAAAACCATATACCAGTAATCTCTGCGGCGCATGGATCATTCCTGTTCTGAACAATGTAGAGACATAAGCACTTAGAGATGCTGGATCTATCCAATCTCTTTTTTTGCACCATGTCACAAATTGAGTCTGCCAACGTAAAAAGGACTTACACTCCGGAGATAAATAGTAAGTTGGAGAAAGCAATGAGTCTGTTGAATTGGGATGGGCATCAATTAGGTCTGGACTGTTAAAGTTGTAGCTTTCAGCACAAGCGGCATCGTGAAGAGATCTATGTGCCTGTGCTACCATTTTTGCTGTGGTCTGTACCTGCATCAGCGCCATACCGCTTTTTGCCAGGTCGGCACGAATAATCTGTTGCCACAGACAATCGGCTTGTATACCAGTCAGTAAAAACCCATCTTCTCCAACAGCTGCCACACATCCGCGCAACCAACCATCAAAGGTATTTATCTGCGGACGCTCCCATACCTTCAAGCCACTTTCTTTTTGGCGGCGAGCATAGTCATCGCTCAAAGTACGAGCTAAACGACGATTAACTGTAACAACTACAGCACCGCTGACAGCTGCATTATAGAGTTCCCTCTCGTGTTCGTATCTACTCAAAAATATATAACCATTTTATTGAAAATCATTAACTATTCAGCAGGTGCTGAACAAGTTACAAAAATTCATTGTCACCAGCTTCAAAACTAATACGGTACACAGCCCCAGCTAATTTATCGGTCAAGTACAGGCAACCATCTTTACCAACCACACAATCTGTCGGCTGTCCCCAAGGCTGACCGTCTCCACTCCAACCAGAGACCAGATCTATACCCCAGCCAGTAATACGCCCTTCGTCATCAAGGGGAACACCCATCAACCTGAAGCCCTGCTGACTCTTCCTGCTCATATTCCCCTGCAATACCAGATATAGCATTGCCTTAAACAACTGTGGGGCTCTAAGATCAGCACCAAAGGTTAATCCACGCGGGGTTGAATGTGCTGGCAACTTCATCAACGCTGGCTGGGTAGCTTGACAGATCTCCGTGGAACCCAGCTTGGCATCTGGCAAGCGATCTCCATAACAAAACGGCCAGCCATAATCACCCTGTGCACGCAGTACATTCAACTCATCGGGATGGACAAAATAACCGATAGTTTCCGGCCCGTTTTCACTACACCATAATGAACCGCTTTTTGGATGTACTGCCAACCCCTGACAGTCATATATACCGGTAGCAAAGGGGTGCAATTCGTCATCATCCTGCAGCCGTAATACTGATGCCTGCTGCCAGCCACTATCACCAGCATCACTTCCAACAGAGATATAAACATGATTATCCTGCCCCACAGCTAAGGCATGAAATTTATTGTATTTCAGTTGTGGTAATTTATCGTTAACAACTTTAATTGAATCTGCCACATAATCATGATTATCGTCAGCCATAGTCAGCAACTTTGTTGCCGTTGCTACCCATAACTCACTATCTTTAAACACCATGCCGCTCGGCTGTTTCAATCCAGAAGCAAAAACAACAATTTTTTCTCCTATATGATCGCTATCATCGTCGTGGATAGATATCACTTGACCTAACACAGGCAAACTAACAAACACCACACCTTTATCATCAACTATCACGCTGTGCGGTTTGATAAGACCGGTACTGAATAAATTGACTTGCACTCCGTTGGCTATGGCCAACTTTTGTTCCCCGGCATCCCATCCTTGCTGTAACTCTGGCGGGACATGAAGTGTTTGCCAAGCAACAGGTAGAAGCTGCTGCCGAAGTTGTTGATAAACATCATCCCGCTTAGCTATTTTGTTAAAAGCATGAAATATATTGCGCTGCACCTGCGGAGGCCATACATAAACCACAACCTCATTAGCCAGCAACACCGAGATCGGAATAGCCAGCAGCAACGCTCCTCGACCACATTTTTTACCAACCAGAGCAATACCCGCACCGATAAAAAAAGTAGAGAGAAACCACAACACTCTATTCGTCCCTTGCAAATGGGGTATTGCCATTGCGACAAAAACCCCAAACGACAGTACCAGTGTCCACATAAAAAAACGAATCAGTGGTTGCATATTATTCAGACCCTAACCTCTTGAATCTATCAATCACCCAGATGTTTGTTGGGGATCAGATAATTAACAACATAATCAGCTACAGCATCCTGCAATGTTGTCTGCGTTCCTTTATAACCACTGGCGCGCAGTTTACCGACATCGGAACAGGTATAATACTGATATTTCTCCTTCAACTCTTCCGGCATCTCAACGTATTCAATGTTAACCTCACGTCCCAATGCTGCAAAAATTGCCGCAGCCAAAGCATTCCATGAGTTGGCACCATCACTACCGATATTGTAAATACCGTTGATGTTTGGCTTGTCCAAAAAATAGAGCGCCATATCAACAACATTTTTCACATAAACAAAATCACGCATCTGTTCACCATCGGCATATTCAGTACGGTAAGACTTGAACAATCCAATTTTACCCGTAGTCTGAATTTGTTTAAATGCCTTGATAACCAGCGAACTCATATCGCCTTTATGATATTCGTTTGGACCAAACACATTAAAAAATTTGAGACCAACAATTTTATCCAGAATCCCCTCACGCATTGCCCACTGGTCAAACATCTGCTTTGAATAGCCATACATATTCAGAGGACGTAACATATCCAGATCGGCTTCGTTATCTTTAAATCCTTTTGAACCATCTCCATATGTTGCTGCGCTGGAAGCATAAATAAAACGGGCACCACAATGTAGAGCCAGCAACGCCAACTGCTTGGTATATTCAAAATTGTTATGGATGAGATAGCGTGCATCAAGCTCAGTAGTTGCTGAGCAGGCACCCATATGAATGATCGCCTCCAACCCATGTCGGTCCAGAGCAAAATATTCGTGAAGTTGATCAGCAAGAACCAACTCCATAAAATCATCCTTTTCTATATAATCTGCATACTTAAGGGGAGTCAAATTTTTCCACTTCTCACTCTTCCCCAATGAATCAACCACGATAATGTCACTACGACCCATTTGATTAAGTTGCCATATAATGGCACTACCAATAAATCCGGCACCGCCGGTTACAATAATCACAATATTTATCCTTATTAAGAATCCAAAAATTTGGTTATCAGCCCAGATAATAATCGGACAACACTGCTCAAATACTAACATTTTAGGACAATACTCGCAAATAGCACAATCAACCAATGCGATGACCTCGCAAAAACGAATATCTATAGCTTCTGAGTAACTTAAATCAATTTTTTGCGATACCCTTTTGCATTGCAAAGCAGGTAAGCATTACTAGCATTCTATGTGGGAGCGACTTTTAGCCGCGATTTATTCGTAAAGTCAAGAGCTTCGCGCAAAGCGTTCGTGGTTAATCAAGCGAG
The DNA here is from genome assembly GCA_002084705.1 of Desulfobacteraceae bacterium 4572_35.1. GTDB lineage: Bacteria > Desulfobacterota > Desulfuromonadia > Desulfuromonadales > Desulfuromonadaceae > Desulfuromonas. The sequence continues at coordinate 13,407 of NBLX01000009.1, read as the reverse complement.
AATGCTATACAACACAGAATGTCAAACTCTTTGCCGCATCATCAATACAACAAAAAGCATCGAAGGCAACAGCAGCACAGAACACTGTTTGTTTTCGAAGCAATAACAATTTTTTATTTTAACTAAAAACAGTTTCAGTTAGAGGGAACACCCACATGTGCTATCAAGTAAAAAATTCGCGTCACCAGCAAAACAAAACAAAAGCTTACAAACACACGCAATAGTTTCAAATAGTTAATGTTATATATAAAAAGTATACACCTATCAGTTAAAATTCAACAAACAGGTTATATCTTCTTGCCAACACAAGCAATTAAACATGGTTACATTTTACTGAGAATAAACTTGACAACCTTCCACAGACAAGATTATTGTGTTTTTTGTTTACAATTCAAAAACACAAGAAACTTTACCCCTATCTGTCAATCTGTACTTATATTAATTTTCCACCTTCTATCTAACTGTTTCAGATTGACCTCATTTAATGTTTAGCCAAAATAAAAAAGGAAGGATTTATACTATCATGGCCAACAAACAAGATGCCCTCGACTACCACAGCTCGGGACGCAAAGGAAAAATTGAAGTTATCGCCACAAAACCATGCAACACCAGCCTGGACCTCTCCCTAGCCTACAGCCCGGGTGTCGCCGATCCATGCCTTGAGATAGAAAAAAATCCTCAAGATGCCTATAAATATACAGCAAAGGGCAACTTGGTTGCCGTTGTCTCTAACGGAACAGCTGTACTTGGCTTAGGCGATATTGGCGGCTTAGCCGGCAAACCAGTAATGGAGGGTAAAGGGGTACTGTTCAAGCGTTTTGCCGATGTTGACGTGTTTGACATTGAGTTAAACACCAAAGATCCAGACGAAATAGTTCGCACTGTTCAGATTTTAGAACCAACTTTTGGCGGTATAAACCTTGAAGACATAAAAGCACCAGAATGTTTCTACATTGAAGAAAAACTCAAAGAAACCATGAACATCCCAGTATTTCACGATGACCAGCACGGCACTGCTATAATCGCTAACGCAGGTCTGCTAAATGCACTTGAGATCACCAAGAAAGATATCACCAAGGTCAAGATTATAGTCAATGGGGCTGGTGCTGCCGGGAACGCCTGTGCAAACATGGCACTTACCTTGGGAGCAAAACTTGAAAACATGATTGTCTGCGACAGTAAAGGGGTAATTTACAAAGGTCGCACCGAGGGGATGAACGAATATAAGGAGCGTTTAGCAACAGATCAGGCGGCAAGAACTCTAGCTGAAGCGATGGTCGATGCAGACGTATTCTTCGGCGTTTCATCTAAAGATGTACTCACGCCAGACATGGTGAAAACTATGGCGAAAGATCCAATCATTTTTGCCATGGCAAACCCTGACCCCGAAATTCTGCCAACTGAGGCACTGAAGGTACGTGACGATGTAATTATTGGAACAGGACGCAGCGATTTCCCTAATCAGGTGAACAACGTACTATGCTTTCCGTTTTTATTCCGTGGCACACTAGATACCCATGCCACAGCCATCAATGATGAGATGAAAATGGCAGCGGTTAAAGCTTTGGCAAATCTGGCTAAAGAAGATGTGCCAGATTCAGTTTTAAAAGCCTACGGCAATACAAAATTTTCATTCGGTCGCGACTACCTAATCCCGAAACCTTTTGATCCTCGCGTACTGTTACATGTTGCACCAGCCGTTGCACAGGCAGCAATAGATACTGGCGTTGCCACACGCGACATAGGCGACATCGCTAAATATACCGAATCGTTGGAAGCACTGCAGGGGCGTTCTAAAGAGATCATGCGTACCCTGATCAACAAGGCTAAATCTGAACGTAAGCGCATTGTCTTCCCCGAGGGTGACGACGAGAAAATCCTGCGCGCTTGCCAAATTCTGGTAGATGAAAAAATTGCCATCCCAATTCTTCTGGGACCTGAAGACAAAATAAAAAACAAGATCAAAGAACTTGGTCTCGACCTGCACGGCGTACAAATAATCGAAACCAAAGGTAGCCCTAAAGGGAGAGAATACACCGAAGAGCTGTTCAAAATGAGACAGCGCAAGGGAGTCACTTTAGCTGAGGCCAGCCGCACTATTTGCCGTGAACGCAATTATTACGGTGCCATGATGGTGCATATGGGTGATGCTGATGCCATGCTATCCGGAGTTAACCACCACTACCCAGAAACCATCCGTCCGGCGCTAGAAGTGATCGGCAAGCAAAACTCGGTCAGTGGTGTTCACGGTCTATACATGATGGTATTCAAAAAAGAGGTGATATTCTGTGCCGACACCACTGTTACCATAGATCCAACGGCCGAAGAGTTAGCTGAAACCGCAATTTTAGCTGCCAACCAGTCTCGCCAATTTGATGTAGATCCTAAAGTAGCCATGCTCTCATTCTCCAACTTTGGCAGTGCGATGCACCCCTTCACATCCAAAGTTAAGAAAGCAACTAAACTGATTAAAGAGTGGGCACCAAACTTGGTAGTTGAAGGTGAAATACAAGCCAATGTAGCTCTTGATCCGGAAATAACTGAGCGGCAATATCCTTTTTCCGAATTGAAAGGCAACGCCAACGTTCTCATCTTCCCCGACCTGAATTCAGGCAACATCGCCTACAAGTTACTGGATAAACTAGGTGGAGCGGAAGCGGTTGGACCAATTTTGATGGGAATGAAAAAACCTGTTCACGTTCTTCAACGTGGTGATGATGTCAGTGACATTGTCAACATGGCCGCTGTAGCCGTGGTTGATGCTCAAGAATCTCATGAAGAGGAGATCAGCAACTGTTTTAGCCATAAATAATTTTTTATTTTCAATTAAAAACTACATAATGCACATAACAGGGCAGTTAACAGCTGCCCTGTTCGAATAAACAACCGACACCTCTAGTGTCGGTTGTTTATTCGTAAAAGAGCCTAAACATTTGAGTTTGGCTATCAAAACTACATAAATATTTTGGAACAAAGTCTTCAAACATCAAGCCATCACCCTTTTATTTAACCACCAATCCTGATATAAGTGGATCTCATTTCTCACTAATTTTGCCATATTTTTTGGAGACAAATAGTTATGCTTTACAAAAGTACTCGCGGTAAGGTGAACAGCATATCCTTCAAGGATGCGGTCATGATGGGGCTTGCTACCGATGGTGGTTTACTAGTACCCGAACATATCCCTACTATCAGCAACAACGAGATTCAGGCTTTAAGCAAAATGAATTATCAGCAAACAGCCTTCGAAATCATCTCCCGTTTTATCGGCGACGATTTTTCACCGACAGATCTGCGTGATTTAATCGAACGCTCCTACGCAACCTTTGACCATCCGGAAATAACACCCGTAATCAAAAAGGATGGCGTATACATCCTTGAATTGTTTCACGGTCCCACCTTGGCCTTCAAAGATGTAGCGCTACAGTTGCTAGGTAATATATTTGAATATCTTTTAGCTGAGCGTGGCGAAAAGATGAATATTTTAGGAGCAACATCGGGAGACACCGGCAGCGCAGCCATCTATGGCGTGCGTGGTAAAGACAATATTAACATCTTCATCATGCATCCCCACGGCAAGGTATCCCCAATTCAAGAGTTGCAGATGACCACCGTCACCGATAGCAACGTTTTTAATTTAGCCATTAATGGTACATTCGACGACGGCCAACGCATAGTTAAAGAAGTTTTTGGCGATCTAGACTTCAAGAAAAAATATTCTTTAGGTGCGGTAAATTCAATCAACTGGGCCAGAGTAATGGCACAAATTGTCTACTATTTCTATGCTTACAGCCGTATATCCTCTGAAACAGAAAGTGAACTAATAGATTTCTCGGTACCTACCGGTAATTTTGGCGATATATTTGCTGGATACGTGGCTAAAAGGATGGGATTGCCTATTGGAAAACTTATTCTGGCTACCAACGAAAACAACATCCTCTCCCGCTTTGTTCTGAATGGTGATTATTCAGTAGCCACCGTTGTTGAGACGTTGTCACCCTCAATGGATATTCAGATTGCCAGCAACTTTGAGCGTTATCTTTATTATCTGCTCGATGAAGACAGTGATTCCTTGACCGCCTTGATGGAAAGCTTTTCCAGCAGCAACAGCCTGCAATTTGATCAGCAGTTACAAGCCAGAGTCAACCAGGATTTCACTTCCCTTACTGTAGACACCAAGGGGACACTGGAACAAATATCCAGTTTTTATGCTGATACAGAGTACATCCTCGACCCACACACCGCGGTTGGAGTTAAAGCCGGCATTGAGTTGAGCGACCCCGATATCCCCGTCGTCTGCTTAGCCACAGCGCATCCGGCAAAATTTGCGGAGGCAGTGAACCAAGCAATTGGCACCAATCCGGAAAGGCCTCAATCTCTTATAGGCATTGAACAACGTCCACACCGTTGTGAGTTGATAGATGCCGACACCCCCCAGATAAAAGAGTACCTCGCGCAGCGGTCAAGGTGAAACTCAAAATTTATATGATGTAATTTCGCAAATATGCCACATTGTTTGGACGGTTCTCCATCCGTACCGGCAGATGATCTTCTTTATCAACACAGTGAATAACGTAATACACATTCCCCTCCTCATTGGTGTTCCAAAAGTTCAATTAACTATTCCCCATAAATAGTTGGTAACCATTTTTACATCTTTTTTAAATTTTCCAGCTCATCACTACGCAACATACGCGTTTTACCACTGGCTAAATTACCTAATTCAATGTTAGCCATTCGCACCCGCTTCAAAGAGCTCACACTATAGCCAACAGCTCTACACATACGTCTCACCTGGCGATTTCGTCCCTCGAAAATAGTCAAATCAAACCAGCTATTTCTGGGGGAACTGCGTAGATGTTCAATTTTAGCCGGCGCGGTTAAACCATCTTCCAGTTCTACCCCACGCGTCAGCTTCTGTTGTGCAACACTTGAAAGTTGGCCACTGACCTTCACCCGATATGTTTTGGGAATTTTATGGCGAGGATGAAGCAAACGAGCCGCAAGATCACCATCGTTGGTCAACAACAGCAACCCCTCAGTATTCAAGTCCAGACGACCAACCGGAAAAAGACGCTCATCAATATCAGTTAGAAAATGGAGAATTGTTGGACGCCCCTGAGGATCGCTGAGGGTAGTTACATATCCCACCGGCTTATTCAGGAGCAGATAAACTTTCTTTTGTCCCGCCGTCAGTTCTTTACCATCAACGCAAACCCGATCCTCATTCAAATCAGCTCTATCACCAAGTTTGGCTACATTTGCATTCAAGGTTACCCGCCCTTGGCTAATCCATATTTCGGCTTGACGGCGCGATGCCAATCCAGCCTGGGCAATCAGCTTCTGTATCCGTTGTTTTTGTTCCATTAGCTATCAAAGTCCATTTCCAGAGAGATCCCAACTTCATCCGGGGCAGAAAACTCTCTTAAGTTCGGCAGGCCTGATAAATCTTTCAAACCAAAAAATTCGAGAAAATATCCGCTTGTCCCATACAATGACGGCCGACCGGGAACATCTTTTTTACCAAGAATTTTCACCAAATGTTTTTCCATCAACATCCGTACTATTCCACCCGACTCAACACCGCGCAAATACTCTATTTCTGCACGGGTTACCGGTTGTCTGTAGGCAATTATAGCCAACGTTTCTGTCGCAGCTTTTGACAAACTGGTCCGTCTAGAACGCTTTAATTTTACTACCCACTCAGAGTATTCCGCTCGAGTTCGTAACTGAAACCCTCCAGCGATCTCCTGCAGAGTAACACCACGCTCTTTCTGAGCATAATCTACAGTAAGTTCCTGTAATGCTTGGCGCAACAGTTCTTGTTCCACTTCAAATATTGCCTGCAGACGCTCCAGTTTCAGTGGTTCATCACTGGCAAAGAACACAGCTTCAAGGCGCGATTTCAATTGTACTAATTCCACACTTTGCCCTTTCGTTGAAACGTAAAAAGCAAATATCAGCTACACAGTGGATAAATATATATCGTAGCATGGGGATTAAGTTGGACAATTTTACACACGTGAAGTTTCACCAACTCGAGAAGAGCAATAAACATCACCACAACTTCGGCACGGTTGGGGAGAGCACTAAAGCAATCCGCAAAGGGTAATTGCTTACGCCGCAACAGCTGCTCACGTAAACGATCACTGGCTTCAGCTACACTAAAATTGCTCTTAAACACCTGATGACAATGGGACTCGTCCAACTTCGACAGGACACCACGCAACGCATTAACCAGTTCAAACAAGCCAACATCTCCACCACCCGCTACATCACATAGCTGAGCGCCACCATCATGGTCAATATCGTCGTAATTAATATTTTCTGGGCGGGAAAAAACATCCCGTTCAAGTTGTGGATATTGCTGCAACCGCGCAGCTCCGTCCTTATAGCGTTGATACTCCAACAAACGGTTAACCAACTCAATACGCGGATCTACCTCGTCAACTTCCTCCGGCACTTCTGGGGTGACAGGCAACAACATTTTAGATTTTATATGGACAAGCGTCGCCGCCATCACTAGAAACTCGCTGGCGATATCAATATTTTTAGCTTCCATCTCCTCCAGGCAATTCAAATATTGCTCAGTTATACTGGCCATGGGAATATCATTAATATCCATCTCGTTTTTAACAACGAGATGAAGCAACAGATCAAGTGGTCCTTCGAAACTATCGAGCTTTATTTCGTACTTAACGACACGGCTCACCACTGTTGACAATCTCGCCCGCAACTCATCTTCACAACATTTCAGCCACGAAACAGAAAATTAATTACATCGCCAACTACACCTACATGCTGTCCAGCAAGCAGAGCCACCAATGACAAAATGATTGGCCCCAACACCTTAGACCAGATATCGGTAAAAAACACCAGAACTATAACCAACATAAAACCGAAGGGTTCAATACGAGCCAAAATTGCAGCCTGTCGCGCTGGCAACAATGCTGACAAGACACGGCCACCATCCAAAGGGGGGATAGGCACAAGATTAAACACTGCTAAAATAATATTTATATAGAGGCTAAAAGCCGCCATTAAAGCAATGGGTTTAGCCACTATTGATACGTCAAAGGGCAGTGTAGCAACAGCAAAGCCAACGCCGTGTAATAACAGAGCTGAGCCGAGAGCCAGCACTAAATTAGCAAATGGTCCAGCCAAAGCGACCCATAGCATATTTTTTTTAGGGTTACGTAAATTAGCAAAATTTACCGGCACCGGTCGAGCCCAGCCAAAACCAACAAACAATAACGCCAGAGTACCCACCGGATCCAAATGACGAACCGGATTCAATGTCAAACGTCCTAAAAGACGCGCCGTAGGGTCGCCAAACTTATCAGCAACATAGCCGTGCGCTACCTCATGCACGGTAACTGCCAACAACGCCGGAACAAGCATAATTGAAATTTTAACGAAAATATGTTCCATAATTTATGTCACCATCTATTGCGCTGCCACATCAGGATCACGCGATATAAGTTTACTAACAAAATCTTTTTCATCCTGGAGAGTCTTAAGTTCGCCATCAAGTTTTGCATTAAGCACAAGATGTAGCAATCTACCAATTTCTGGACCAGCAGCTACCCCCATGTTCAGCAAATCGTTGCCACTGAGTTCAATTGTTGTACTTCGCAGTCCTGTAACATAGCGCGATAACAGCGAGCGGACAGATTCGTATTTGGTTCTGGCCATAAAATACAACACCATCTCTTCTCTGACCCCGTTTAATAGCTGGTACACTTCGCTATTAGCGAGTTGATCGATATGTTTATGGTGACGCTCAAGATGATGATAGACCGAAAGATAATGATTTCGCTGAACAACAAGCAACTGTTCAAGCTTATGCGGCAAGGACAATTTACCACAAAGAGAGATCATCTCATCGGCATTGAGAGTAGTACAAAGAATGAGGAAATATACCACCTCACGCTGGATGTAAACTCCACTATAGAGCAAGTTATACCAATTTATCACCTTACCAGCTTGCCTGAATTGCCGCCGCAATGAATCATCCATATTAAAATCATCAGATAAAAACTGCAACAGCCCTAATTGATACAGCCTTTGCACCGCAGGATATGGATCATCCTCATTGAGAATAATGAACAGTTCGTTAAACAAGCGTGCAGAACTAACCTTGGCCACGAACCCCATATTGACAGCGCTCCGCAACAACCGCTCGGTATGCAATCCTAACTTGAAACCAAAACGCTGCTCAAAACGCACCGCTCGGTAAGCGCGCGTCGGGTCTTCTACAAAACTCAGATTATGTAGTACCCTTATCGCCTTATCATGCAAATCACGCTGAGCGCCAAAATAATCCAGCAATTCTCCAAAGGTATCTGCATGCAACGACAATGCAAGGGTATTGATAGTAAAATCACGTCGATACAGATCTAACTTTATAGACGCCTCCTCCACCAGAGGCAGGGCTCCAGGCTCCATATAATGCTCAGTGCGCGTTGACGCTACATCAACCTTAAAGCCATCTGGAAAAATAATAACGGCAGTAATGAATTTTTCATGGCTGCGAACCCGACATTCAAACGTCTGAGCAAAAGCGCGCGCAAATTCAATTGCGTTACCTTCGACCACAATATCTACATCGAGATTTTTTTCCCCCAACAGCAGATCGCGAACAAAACCACCAACTGCATATACGAACATATGCTGTGCTGCTGCAACCGAAGAGATATTCTTTAACAACTGGCGCACCTCGGCAGGCAAGCGAATATCTATTAAACGATTAACATGCCGGGCACTCAAGCTTAAACCATCATCATGACCAACTTTTTTTGCTACCGACCTTAAGCGACGCCCCTCGGTTACACTATAACGCAACAGATCAGTACGTGTTACCACTCCGACCAACTTGCTCTTCTCAACTATTGGCACCAGACGCTGACGTTTATTGAGCACCAGTTGTTGTAGCAGATCAATATCTCCATCTGGGGAAACAACGCCGAACTCTGTGTTCATATATTCCTCGACAGGTTGATCAGCTAAACCGTGGAACACCGCCAGTTCAATTATCTGGCGAGCAATTATGCCAACAACTTGACCACCTTCATCTACTACAGCCAAGGCATTGATATGACAGCGAGTCAATTTATTGCGCGCTTGTTCTATACTGAGTGAAGCATCTATGCTTTGAACCGGTGATGACATCAGATGTCGAGCCTGGCAATGCGGGACAACCGTCTGTTCAAGTATCTTGGGCAACAATTCCATAACCTGCAGCAATGTTTTATCATGCACAGTCGCCGCCGCTGCCGTAGCATGACCGCCGCCGCCAAAAAACTCCATAACCTTCGCAACATTAACTTCATCAATACGGGAGCGACCAACCATAAACACCCTATCTTGCAAACGCACCGCAATAATAACAGCATCCAGCTTTTCAATATCACGAATTTTATGCGCCAGAACTGCAATATCGCCAACATAGCAATCTATCGCCGCTTGGGCTATATAAACATCAACACCGTGAACAGGGATAAGCTGCAACGACTGCAACAACTGGTGTAACAACTCCAATTGAGCCGCTGATAATTCACGCGTTAACGCCGCAGCTACCTGAATCATATCTGCACCATGCTGCAGCAAATAGCCCGCCGCACTAAAATCCTCCTGAGTTATGGTAGGAATAATCAGATTATCTGTATCTTCATACAAGCCAAGCATCATCATCGTCGCTTGAGCAGCGTTTGGAACCTGTTGTTGTTGCTTCAGTTCAGCAACCATTATGGTGACCGCCGATCCTACAGCACGTATCACTGCGTAATCAGGTTCACGCTGCATGGTCGATAGTGGATGATGATCGTAAATGTGCAATTCAACCTTGGGATCATCAAACAGTGGAGCAAAAGGACCGATACGATCAGGGCTGTTAACATCGACAAGAATAAGCCTGGTAACTGCGCTAAAATCAATATTTTTACAACGACCAAACTGCTGAGTACGCCCCATCTCTGTTAGCAAGAAATCACGCACAACCGGTTCCTGCGAACCGGCAAAAACCATAACTGCATCGGGGTATAGCAACTTCGCCGCCACCATTGCTCCTAAACAGTCGAAGTCTGCATTAACATGAGTCGTTATCACATCCATCAATTAATCCAATCAACCATGGAGTGAACCAATCCAATCGTTGATATCACTGATACCACTCTCAGCCAAAAAACGTTCCATGCCGACAACAATTTCACCCATAGTACCGGGATTGACCAGATTAGCGGTTCCAACCTGAATTGCTTTTGCGCCAAGCAACAGGAACTCAAGAGCATCTTCCGCGCTGGCAATGCCTCCAACCCCTATAACCGGCACCGATACCGCATTAACCACTTGATGTACCATCCGTAACGCAATAGGTTTGATGGCAGGGCCAGACAGACCTCCGGTACCATTAGCCAAACTCAAGCGGCGAGATTTTATATCCACAGCCATGCCGGTTACAGTATTTATACAGCAGATTATATCAGCGCCAGCCTCCTCAACAGCTCGGGCTATCACAGTAATATCGGTCACATTAGGGGTCAATTTAACAATTAACGGCTTGGTCAGGCAGCGGCGCACCTCAGACACAACTTTAGCTGCAGCAGCAGGATCGGTACCAAAGACAATCCCCCCCCGTTTGACATTAGGACAGGAGATATTCAACTCAACTCCGGTAACAACATCAATTTTTTCCAGTTTGTCTGCTACCTGTATATATTCATCCAGAGTGTTCCCAAAAAAATTTGCTATTACCGGCGTTGATACCCCCTTCAGAAACGGAACTTTCTCCTCAACGAAGGCATCAATACCAATATTCTGCAATCCAATAGCATTCAACATACCGCAAGAGCACTCGGCAATACGCGGCGTTGGATTACCGGCTTTGGGTCGCAAGGAAAGTCCTTTGGTCACCAGTGCTCCTAAACCATCTAAATTTAAATATGGTTCAAATTCAGCACCATAACCAAAAGTACCAGAGGCTGGCATTACCGGATTGCGCAACGTCAGACCAGCCACCTCAACTGCCATCTTTACCGCCACATCAGACGCTACTTCAGGGATATCTCTCATTTTATTTGCCCCCTTGACCACTATGGCAATCATTGTTAGAGCGTGATGGCCAAGCCAGATCTTCAGCGGCAAACACCGGTCCCTGCCGACAAGTGCATAGATATTGTGGCGTATCATCGCTGTGTTCACGCCCTGGTACCACACAACCTAAACAGGCACCGATTCCACAAGCCATCAACGCTTCGAGGGATACTTGCAGCAACACATGAGCACTACAGCATATCGCCTGCACTGCCGAGAGCATCGGCATTGGACCACAGGCATAGACACCGGCTTGCGGAAAATTCAGCAACTCGCGCTCCAAGACAGCGGTAACCAGACCAGTTTCACCCAAGCTACCATCTTCGGTGGCAATGTTGACATCTACTCCCAAACGCTCAAATTCACTAATACACAGGATATCGTCACGACTGCGACCACCCATCAATAACCGTACTTTATCCCCACGTTTACACAACTGCTGTGCCAGCATATACAACGGCACTATACCGATCCCGCCACCAACCAACAGGTGGTTGTTAATATTTGAATCGATAGTGAATCCCTCACCTAACGGACCCAACAGCTCAACGGAATCACCCGGTTTCAGCGTTGTCATCAGCGTTGTCCCCTTACCGACAACTTTATATATCAATTCAACAAACTCACGCTCAGGCAAACCGCTACACTGCGCCGGCATTGCCGCGGCACGATAGATACCAAAAGGACGCCGCAATAGAGGCTGTATCTGCTCCTGTATACGCAACATTACAAATTGTCCCGGCTGCGCCGCGCGGGTATAACCAGGAGCCAATATGGCCATCCGAAAATAACCATCGGCAATCTCACCATTTTGAAGCACAACAGTCTTCAGATTTTTCATCTACTTTATTTACCTCTCCTTCTTGCCAAACCCAGAAGGTTCCTGACGCCATTCCATCAACAAGGCATCTTCGCCATCAGCATAGTATTTCTTGCGTAAACTTGTCGGCTTAAAACAAAATTTTTCATATAAACGGATAGCTGGGGTATTACTGGAACGCACCTCCAAAAAAACGCTATTGACCTTATGGTTAGCAACATAATTAAGCACTGATGTCATAAGTTTGCCACCTATTCCGTGCCCTTGGCATGTAGGTTTGGTGGCAACATTGTGTATCTCAACTTCACTCGCTACATGCCAAAAACAGATATAACCAAGAACTTGCCCATTTTGTTCACATACCACCAAATGCGCTAGGTGATTATCCATTTCATGCTGAAACATCTGTGCTGACCAAGGTTGAGGATAACACGCCTGTTCGATGATAAGAACTTGAGGCAAATCCTCAGTATCCATTTCACGTAATTGGCAGTCCAACCCATTTTCTCCCATTGTCATAAACATAGCAGGAATTGATAAATAAGATTTTCTTCCATTTTTATCTATTTAGTATAACTGACAAACACTAGAAAATAGTATATTCTTGCATGAGTGTGGGCAAGCCCGCATATTCTAAGCTACCAACTCTCTGCTGTAAAGAGAGTAAACGATGATTAATAATGGGGTTCGGTAAGTACAGTTGACCAATATCAATCATTACCTTATGTGGCGAATTTGGGATTGACAATTATATAGTCCATGTTTTATTACTGACGCCACTTTTAGCACTAGGAGTTAACCTTGGATATTAAAAAAACAACATACAAAGACGCTGGTGTTGACATTGATGCTGGCAACAGATTCGTTGACATGATCAAGCCTTTAGTTAAAGCAACATCTCGACCTGAAGTGTTAACCGACATCGGCGGCTTTGGTGGACTGTTTTCATTTCATAGCGACAAATATAAAAAACCCACTTTGGTTTCAGCAACAGATGGTGTCGGAACAAAACTCAAGCTGGCGTTCATGATGGATAAACATGACACTGTTGGTATTGATTTGGTAGCCATGTGTGTTAACGACATAATAGTTCAAGGTGCAGAACCGCTGTTTTTTCTCGATTATATGGCAACCGGCAAACTGGCTCCTGAAAAAGCAGTTGAAGTTGTCAGAGGCATAGCTGATGGCTGTAAACAAGCGGGTTGCGCCTTGATCGGCGGAGAAACTGCTGAAATGCCAGGATTTTACAGCTCTGGTGAATATGATATCGCCGGGTTTAGTGTTGGTGCTGTTGACAACGACAAAATCATTGACGGATCCACCATTACTGTAGGTGATAAAATCATTGGCTTAGCCTCTACCGGTTTGCATTCCAATGGTTTTTCCTTGGCACGCAAGGTATTTTTCGAGATCATGGGTCTTAAGCCAACGGACAAACTCGATGGTTTAAAACAATCAATTGGGTTGGAACTCCTCACCCCAACCAGAATATATGT
>NBLX01000163.1 GCA_002084705.1 Desulfobacteraceae bacterium 4572_35.1 | reverse complement strand
AATAGTGGTATCCCATGGTTTACCCCTCCATCAGGTGATACCGATTCAGATACCGATTATGTTGGTTGGTACTTTAATCTTCATGATACAAGAGCCCGTGTGATTATTGACCCTCTTATTATATCAGGGAATAGTAATAAAGATCCAGATATTGCTACATTCGTTTCTTCTATCCCCTCAATATCTGCATGTGGCGACGCATCCGGTATTTCTTGGTTTTATAAAGTAGATATTTGCACTGGAGCTCAAATACCAAGTTCTTTGTTTGAATTTCCAGAAGATCCTCCAGAAGGTCTTCCAGAAGATCCCCCACCTGGTGGCGGCGGAAAAAAATATGACGATCCAATAACTGGAGTAACTATCATAGGTGATGATTATCTCTTAAATAAGAAACAAGAATTAGAAATTGAAGAGGGTGATGGTCTATGGAAATATCTATTCTACTGGCAGCAAGTCTTAGGCAATTAAGTATATAACAAGCACAATGGAGGACGCTAATGAAGAACGTCAATATGCGGAGATCAAGGTTATTGCTCATAGTTGTTTCTACTATGATTTTATCGCTAGCAAATTTAAGCTATGCAAAGAACGATGAAGTTAGAGAGCAGAGAGGGACACACAAATCTCACGTACCGCAGAAAATTAAATTTCAAATTATCGGCACGCTGGATGCGATACACAAAGATAGCGTTGTTGTGGATGATTCAAGTTATCCCTTGCGTAACTATTTGAGAATGAATCATTGTAAAGTAGGTGACTATGTAGGTCTTCAAATCAATAAAGAGAATGAAGTTATTGCAATTATGCACACAATATCACCGCCTTAATTAAACAGAGCATAAAGTAAGAACATCCTTTACAATTTTACTTTCCAACAAGCGTAACTGAAACAAAGAAGGGACATCCTGAAAGCACCGGTAACAGCCGGTAAAGATCGAAAGGTGAACATCCTTGTGTAATCAAGGTTAGCAACCAGCCACAGCCCCAAGTCATGCGTTGGCCATTTCGTAAGGTTTTTGAAGTCGCCCTATTTTAACGCAGTAATTTCAGCACAAGATAAACCTGTTTTATCGGCAATGGTTTGTACATCGAGCACATCAATTAAATTTTTGGCGATCGCTAGCGCCTTTTTCTTTTCGCCCTGCTCTATTCCCTGCTCTATTCCCTGCAGTTCGCCTTTAATCATTCCAATAGTGTAGGAGGATTCAACCATACTGGCCTGGTAGTGAAGGTCATCTTGATAACGCTCATACGCAGCACGTTCTAAGTCTGGCAGTTTAAGAATATCAAGTTCACGTTTGGCTTTGGTTAACCCTAAGGCTTTAAACCCCTCTTTAATCTCTTCATTTTTGAGAAAATAGATCCATTCATCTAGGGTGTCCTTGGCTATATCATCAAAATTATTAACTTTTATTAGATAATATTCGGGGAATATTTGGTGAATTTCCTGCTGTTTATACAGATGCTGCTGCTCGGCGGAGAGTTGTAACTGATCGTGTTGGTGCACCCCTTTAAAGTTGGTGGTACCGTGATAAATGTAATCGTCGCCTTGGCCTAAATCAAAATAGAGGATATTGACAGAGATCACTTTAACTATTTGAGCGTAGGGATCACTTTCGTTTAGGTGTTCGGTGATCACTTTGGAGGTTCCGTATAAAATACGTTGCAAATAATCGAATTCGCGCTCGTACTGTACTTCGATGATGATGATTTCACCGGCATCGTTTTTTACTTTTAGATCAACCCGATTAAATTTATCGCAGTGATCGATTTTATTGCTTTCGCTTTCGAGAATTTCAAGGATATGAATCCCCTCTTTGAGGAGTTCAAAGACGACGCTGTGCCATAATAACCTCCATCTGCGTGTATACTTTAGATATTGCCATTCAGTTGGTTATTTTGCAAGGATGTTACTAGCAGAAAAGGCTCGGGGCTACTCGCCTGCCGCAGTAAGTTGGACAGCGCAACGTGGTGAAGGTTTGTACGATAATGATAAGAGTTTTAGTTGCCTTGCCAACAAAGTTAATTTATAAAGAATGTCCCTTGCTACCCTACAATCTTTTTTACACCCTCCCTGCTTTCATCTGCGTGGAAGTGACGAATCTTTTGTTGATTGCGGAAGAATGATATTCCAGAGTAGCTTGAATCTATTTTGTGAAAACAACATTACAAAGGTGGGGCATCCCTTGTGGATGCCCCACCTTTGCGATTGCAATGATATTGCGGCTATATCACAACTGGGTTCCTACAGCCAACGCACGACCGCGCAAGAAATCTGCTGCGCATAAACGTTTTTTCCCTGGCAGTTGTAACGCATTTATTTTCAATGCTCCTTTGCCGCAGCCAACAACAATACCTTCGGCATCGGCTTTTATAACTGTTCCGGGCTGGGCGTGTTCATCGGATAACCTTGTATCAAAGATTTTTAGCGTGGCACCATCGAGGCTGGTGTATGCGCCCGGCCATGGATCGAGACCACGTACCAGATTATGGATGGTGGTGTTATCAAGATTCCAGTCGATCAGACCATCCTCTTTTTTCATCCCCACCAGAGCCAGACGATCGTGAAGATGTCCGGCGGTTTCCTCGGAAAATATTTTTACCTCGCGCTTTACCAACATATCGCCAGTATCTAAACCAGTATCCATCATCATGGTGGTAACACCAGTAACTTCATCACCATCTATTATTGCTTTGTTGATAGGTGACGCACCGCGATGGCGTGGTAACAGAGAGGCATGAACATTGATACAACCGTAGCAGGGGATATCCAAGACACTTTTGGGCAAAATTTGCCCATAGGCAACAACCACAATCAGGTCGGGGTTAAGTGCCGCCAACTGTGCTACCGACTCTTCGTTGCGTAAACGATTGGGTTGGAAAACTGGTATATTATTTTGTATAGCCAACTCTTTAACTGGCGGCGGAGTTAACTTTTTTCCGCGCCCCTTGGGGCGATCAGGCTGGGTATATACCCCAACAAGGTTTATGCCTGAATCGATAAGCTCTTGAAGGGTTGCCAAAGCAAAATCGGGAGTACCCATAAACACTGCGCGAATATCTTTGGTTTCAATCACAATTGCTCCTGCTGTTGCTCAAGAATTTTTATATATTTTTTGCGAAAAATACCTTTTTTAAGCGATGACAAACGATCTACAAACAATTTACCTTCAAGATGATCTATCTCATGTTGAAAGCATACCGCCAGCAGCCCGCCTGTTTCCATCTCAATAACTTGACCGTCTATATTCTGGTATCGTACTCGCACCCAACTGCTACGTTTCACTTTAGCATAATACTCTGGCACCGAAAGGCAACCCTCCTCCTCGTATGATTCGCCGTCTCGGTCCAGTATCTCCGGGTTAATGGCCACGATTAGTTGCGGATCTTCTTCACCGCCACAATCGATCACCACTACCCGCCTGAGCACTGCCACCTGCGGTCCAGCCAGTCCAACTCCAGGTGCGGCGTACATCGTTTCTACCATATTGTCCACCAGAGTGCGTACCTCATCATCAATCTCAGCGATGGGAGCTGCACTTTTTGCTAACACCGGATCGGGATAGCGTCGTATCTGCAATAATGCCATCTTTTTTCTCCTCAATTATCCACAACGCAGTTTGTTACTCAACTACCACGCGTATTTTTTCGCTGACTGTACCATGCAAACTTTTCTGAACGAAGCCAAGAGTACCTGCCACGCTGCCGGCACACCCTTTACATGACCCCTGATATTTGATGTGGACATAGATCAAACCATCATCTGCTGAACGCACATCATCCAGTTCCAAACCACCACCATCGCCAGCCAGTGCCGGACGTACATATTTATCCAGCGCTGTCTCAATAAGCTTAATCTGTTTAACTATCGATAAGGTGGCAAAATCATCCTCCTGTGCCCCTTCTGGATTTTTCTCACGTTCCATCTCGGTACGCACCCGCGCCAAAATATCTACCAGATAATATTCGCGCTTTTCATGACCACCCGGAGCAATACACGATTTACAGAATCCACCAGCCTTAGTGTAGTCGGTTATCTCCTCAACTGTGGTCAAATCGTTAATACGGATGGCATCCTCAACCATCTGCAGTGACACCCGGGCACATTCACAGACAATATCTTTATCGTGCAGGGTAGCAACATCAACATTGCGATAGATAGCCGCTGCCTGTTTTATAACCTCATAGGCCATAACGCTGCAATGCATCTTTTGCGGTGGCACAGCGGCTGTGTCCGCATTGTCACGTAACGCCATCTCCACATCGAGGTTGGTTATCTGTGTCGCTTCCTCAACTGTTTTACCAATGCACATCTCCGCCATCATATCGGTGGACGCAATGGCGGTGCCACAACCGAAAGACTTAAACTTCGCAGCTTTAATCACTTCATCATCGTTACCGACGATCCAGAACAGGCGTACGGTATCGCCACACGATTCCGCTCCCTCGTTGGCAACAACCAGCTTGCCGTTCAGGTCTGCGGCATCCTGCTCGGTGAGCTCGCCAAAATGGCGCGGGTTGTTCATCCGCTCAGAAACTTTGTCTGAGTATTGCTCCCACAGCGAGCCACCAATAAGATCATTTTTTGCCATTCTATAAACTCCTAGTACGCGGTGGACAGTTGACGCAAACGTACCACCGCCTGTTTAACAACATTAATGGTTTTATCAATTTCGTGTTCCGTAGTAAAACGGGACAGGCTAAAACGCACCCCGGTGTGAGCTAGTTCTTTGTCGGCACCGATGGCGGTCAATATCGGGCTGGCTTCCAGCGATTCAGAGGCACAGGCGCTACCGGTTGATGCAGCAATGCCATGCTGATTCAAATCCCATATAAACGCCTCCCCCTCAACGCCACGAATACTAACATATACCGTGTTCGGGGTACGCAACGCGCGCGCGCCTACCACCAGCACGTCATCTATCTGCAACATGGCATCTTCAAACTTGTCCCGCAGTTTGCGCACCGTATGTTGCTCATATTTAAGACTGCCCACTGCTAGTTCCATAGCTTTGCCCATGCCCACCATACCAGCAACATTTACGGTTCCGGCACGATGACCACCCATCTGCTCACCACCATGCAACAGCGGGGGCAACATTGTCCCCTTGCGCACATAGAGACCACCCACCCCTTTGGGACCATGAAATTTATGCGCGCTGAAGGTCAGATA
>NBLX01000162.1 GCA_002084705.1 Desulfobacteraceae bacterium 4572_35.1 | reverse complement strand
CTAGCTATTTTTTTGTGGGAGAAAACTCCGAGTTGGAATATGGTGGAGGTTGATAATTTACATTAACTAGGGGATGGATATGCCTGCTAAAAAAATCTTTGCTGGTTTTCTGCTTGCGTTGGGTGTTGTGGCTTTTTCATCGGGATTGAGTCAGTACAAAAAATATCAGACACCAAATCATTGTGTAGTAGGATTTGCGAAATCTCTGGGAGGACAAGCCTCTTTTGAACTTGACCAATCACTACGACATGCTAAATATTTTGGCATTTCTCAAATGATTGGCGGTGTACTCTTTGTTGTCGCCGGAGGAGTTTTCTTGTTTAAATCGAGAAAATAGTTCAATACGTTGTTAATTCTTGTACGCTGCCGCTGAATAATTCAAATTATCTTTTGGAGTTGTAAATGGGTCTTTCCTTACAAGAACAGTTGCTTAGGGCTGGAATGGTAGATAAAAAGCAGGTGAAACAAGCTGAACATGAGAAAAGAGTTCAAAACACAAAAAAGAAAAAAGGTGGTATCTCTGCTAGTGATAGCGCCAAGATTAGATTTCAACAACAACAATTTGAACAGGCAAAACAACACCAAAAACTAAATGCTGAACAAAATCAACAGCGACAACTTAAAGCTAATCAGTCTGCGGCGAAACAATTGATAAAAAGCAGTCAATTACCACTAGAAGAAGGTGATGTTGTTTATCGCTATGTTGATGCTGGTAAAATAAAACAAATCTTTGTAAATCAAGACATTGCAGATAAGCTTTCTGTGGGTCGGTTGGGATTAGCCATGGGGGATAAAAATGTCGTCTTGATCCCTGCTGATACCGTCTTAAAGGTTATCAAGCGAGATGAGGATTCTATCCTGCTTTATAATGATCCGGCACAAGTTAATGAGGATTACCCGCTTGACTGGTAGTCTGTTGCTGAGGATAGTGAGAAGAAATCGATGCCATCAATAACAAAATCAAACAAATTTGACCTCTCTTGTTGCTTTTTTAATATGCCTCAATGTACTGTATCTAACTATCGTCATGGCTGTATGTATCTGCAAGATAAAAAAGGAGCCACAAATTGAAAAAAATTGTTTTGTTAAGTATTTTAATACTAATGATTACAAGTTCTGCGATGGCTGAAGGTAATGCGCGAAAAGGAAAGTATTTGTTCAAAAAAAATTGTAAGCTCTGCCATGGTAAAGAAATGGCACCGCTAACAAAGACTATGGCGCAATGGGATAACTACTTTCAAAAGCAAGCAGCGACACACCCCGGTGAGGGGGTTAAGTCCCTGTCTGAGAGTGACCTTAAAGATGTTAATCAGTTTTTGCATGATGGAGCATCAGATGCGCCATCTCCAATGTCTTGCTACTAAATAGCATGCATTGCGGATTCAATTCATCAGGACAATTGGTTCATTAATAATAAAGCCCGTCGAAAAATACATTCGGCGGGCTTTATTTTTTACTTAAGTATTTGGACTTCTTTTACTTAAATTTCAGCGTCAATGTATCATCATGAAATAGGTGGTTGATTTGACTGTTATCAAACACCGCAATGCCAAAGCTATATTCTTTACTTAAATCGTCAAACTGAACATCCTGAATATTGGCTTTTTCACCGGTTGTTACCAGTTTTCTCCGAATTTCTAGAGTCCAAATACCGTTGTCCCACTTGCCGCGCATCTCGATATCAGCTCGTGGACCCTGGAAAGCATCGATAACGATTCCGGGTACTACGTCTCCAGGCTTATAGATGTCAACAAACGGAGTCTTTAAGCTTGGTAGTACATAGTATTTGGCTTCTTTACTTGGTGGAAAGTTCATGTAAGCAGGCCCGGATTTGTCTTTGTTGTAATTATTTGTGTACCCGCCGCCGGTTTTCATGTCGCCTTTACGTCCAAAACTCTTGTTGGCTTTAGCGTTGTTGGTGCTGTCCATGAACTGATCATCAACTTGTCCCAATGGGCTGGTTCGAACATTTTTGACGTGCCACATGTCGATAGTTTCACCCGGATTATTGGTAAATTTGCGTCCTGCAGAGGTATCGCCTTCGATATCCATATGGCATGAAATCGCGCAACCTTCTTCTTTAAAACCCTTGGTGTTGATATCCCAGAAGATTCCAACTTTATCTTCATAGTAGGTATTGTCGTGACCGGTGCTGTCTTTCTTTTTCATCTGCTTCCAGCTGCCATCATCTTGTTTGATCCACGGGAAACGGTGGATGGTTCGGTGCTTACAAACAGCAACCAGTAGTTTCTTGATAATTTAAGTAAAGAATAGCAGGTGTTATGAAGTTTTCCAGATAATTGCTTTTATCAGGGAATGGAAAGATGATAAATTTACTTCACAGAAATTGATATGGATGAGTTGTTTCATGGAGTTAAGTTGACGAAATTGAGTTTAAGCAGGCAATGATTTTTTTTCCTTTTGTCGAGAGTTGATAGTATTTTCGACCATCCTGCTCCAAAAGGGCGGCATCCTTTAATACTTTTAGGTGAAAATTGACTTTAGTATGGTCATCAATGTCGAGCTTGCGGGTGATATCCATAAATCTCAGCTTGTCGTGTTCCTTCAGCAACGCCAGCGTTTTACGTCGGGTGGCATTGGCTAGACACTTGAAAGTATCATCCATGTTCAGCAACTCACTACAGGCAACGAATTTTGCTTCTTCTAGGCATCGCCTTATGGTGACCAGTAGATCATTTATTTTGAACGGTTTAGTGACATAGTCATCCGCCCCTTTGCGCATTGCCTCTACTGCACCTTCAACGGTAGAAAAAGCGGTCAGCATGACAATCTTTATTTTAGAATATTTACGTTTTATCAGCGGCAACGATTCCATCCCGCCCATTCCTGGCATGATAGAATCTAGCAGTACCAGATCAAATTTGTCGGTGGCTAATTTTTCTATGGCTCTGTTGCCATCCTCAGCTGAATCTGCAAAAAAACCGGCGCCAGTTAGCACTTCTACCAGATTCTCGCGCAGATCTTGATCGTCGTCTACGACAAGTATTTTATGCATCACTAATTTCTCCTAGAGGAAAGGTTAAGGTAACGGTTGTGCCGACATTTTTCTGACTTTCTAAGTCGATACTGCCGCCATGTAAATCCATAATTCCGTAACAGATAGAGAGTCCCAGACCAGTACCATGACCAACTTCTTTGGTGGTAAAAAATGGATCCATGACTCGATTTATCAGTTCGTCCGAGATACCGCTACCACTGTCGCAGACCTGAGCTATTATTTGTGAATTGTTTTGTCGGGTGGTTATGCTGATAGTTTCCCCTTCTCGGGTTGCATCCATGGCATTGACCAGCAAGTTTAGAAAAATATCTGCTATATCACCATGGTTCACCGTCAGTTGGTAGGTTTTGCGTCGGGAACCAAGTAATCCAAGGGTGCTGTTGATTACATCGTTGAGAGATGTTGGGATAAAATCGGCCTCTTTTTCGGTCGAAAAGGCGAGCAGTTCACGGGCAATTTTAGATGCACGATCCAGATTGCGGTCAATTGTATCAAAGCGTTTTGCCGTTTGTTCGTTGTCGACACAGGTAGAAAATTCACTTTTGAGCATCTCAACATTCATTGAGACATTTGCCAAGGGGTTGTTGATTTCGTGAGCAATACCAAAGGCCAATTTGCCAAGTGAATGCAATTTTTCGGCTTTTGCAAAGCGGATCAAGCGCTCTTCGGTGAGTAATTTACGTTCTTCATCAAAGGTATACAGCGCATGCATGACGAAATGGAGCATTGCAAAGGCTGATAGCCCCCGGAGTAGCTCTATAGGTGCGTTTATGATCGGTATTTGTGTCCCCGATGGGACAATTCCAGTCAGCAATCCATAGGTCAGCAATACGATTCCGGCACCAACAAAGTTTCTTGCCCCTTTATTACTTATATGGGTAACTGTGCGGGAGTAAAATATCAGTCCCAAACCTGCACAGAAAGCAGCTGGTAGACCGATAAGATTGCGGATTCGACTATTAGTATAGGTAAAAACTTCGCTCGAAATGGTGTCTGCTAACGGGAATATGGTTGTCAGTAATAATACCACCAGTAGCACCGGTAATATGTTAAGGAGGCGATGTCTATCGGGAAAAACAATGCGGAGAACGTGGATACCAAATAACAGTAAAAAACTGAACGAAACAAACACCAGAATTAATTTCAGAAAGTTGACAAGGGGAATAAATCGCTCGGGGAAGTCTGGTGATGGCAGACTTTGATAGAGTTCAAACCATTCGTGGAATGCATGGCTGTAGGCAAACAAGGCAAACAACCAGAGGACACTGGCAATTTTCAGATTGCTAGCATGCGTGTCCCGAGAGGTAATTGAGACGCCGATGGCAAAAAAAGCCATGCCGTAAAATAGATAAAGTAGAAATGTGAAAAATTCATTCGGCATATATCATTTTCTCGCTATATTTCGTAATTTCTGACAAGTATTTAGAAAGTTTACAAAAAAAGTTGTATATGGGTGGTAGAAAGTATACCAGACTGTTCGGATTTTTGTATCTCTGGCGGATTTAACGGGTGTAAATATGGTTGCCATATCTTTTGTTTTCAGGATATTGATTTTCAGCAAAACCAATTGTATGTTCGCGCTGGAAATAATAAATTTGAAATATAGTTCTGTAAAATAATTGTGAGCCAAGCAAGGACTTATGGATGAGTGAAGAAGTTTCTCACAGTTTTTTTATCCGCTTAAAACAAGTTATTATTGACGGAACCCGTTTCCGAGCGATGGCATTAATCCGAATTGGTGGGGCGCTATTGTTGGGTTGGTTGCTACATCTTAGTTATCATTTTAGTGGCACTTTGCAACAGCCGAATCAAGCTTTGTGGAATCAAACTGCAGTTGCACCTACCTGGAGTGGTTGGCTGGTCGCAGAGGTGCGTACCATGGTGATTATTTTTCTGATTATTCTCGGCTTGATGACTTTTTTGCGAATACTAGAAAAGCTGGGAATCAGCGATTTAATGACCAGATTGTTAGCACCGGTACTGGCGTTATTGGGGATGAGTCGCGCGGCTGCTCCAATTACCATAGTCGGAATGACACTGGGGTTAAGTTATGGCGGTGGGTTGATTATTCGGGAAGCGCAATCGGGGCGTTTGAGTAAGCAGGATGTCTTTGCTTCGGTTGCTTTGATGGGGCTTTGTCACAGTATTTTTGAAGATACATTGTTGTTGATGGTGCTTGGGGCTCATGTTTCTGGCATTTTCTGGGGGCGGATATTGTTTTCATTGGTGGCAGTATTTCTGCTGGCTCGTTTGGTAAAAGCGTTGCCACCAGCAGTTTTTGAACGTTATTTGGTGCGCAAAATGAAAAATGACGATTCCGATACCGAGGTGGGCTGTTGTTGATCTCAATTGTTGTGGCGATGGCAAGAAATCGAGTGATCGGCAATAATGGTCAGCTCCCGTGGCAGTTGCCGACCGATTTGCAACGCTTTAAACGTTTGACTATGGGACACACCCTGTTGATGGGGCGGCTTACCTTTGAGTCGATTGGATCGCCGTTGCCGGGTCGTCGAACTATTGTCGTTAGTAGCAATCCCGAATATCGAGTCGCAGGTTGTGATGTGGTTGGTAGTATTGAAGCTGGGATTGAGCTTGCTGGTGCTGTTGAAGAGTTGTTTATTTGTGGTGGCGAGGATATCTATCGGCAAGCTTTGCCATTAGTGGAGCGGATTTATTTGACTGAACTTGATGTTGAGATAGCGGGAGATGTTTGTTTTCCGCTTTGGTCAGATGATGGGTTTGAGTTGCTTCATAGTGAGCGGTGTCGGGATGAGATTGACTATAGTTTTTCAATTTTGCAGCGTGTTGAACAAGTTTAGAAAACTTTAAAATCTTTAGGATCGTCGGTTTTCGGACTGACAGCCGACTTCATTTTCTTTGATCGCAAAGAAAACACAAGCAAAAGAAACTCTTTTTATTTCTTTCGCGATGTTTTCTACAGCAATTTGGTATTTAATGATGTAGAGACGTTGCATGCAACGTCTTTATCTCTTTCCGGCAACAGCGTAAAAAAAAATGTGTAAATTCGTATTGCCCAGGAGGGTGGTGTTTTGCTCCCTGCAAAAATACCGGGTTAAGGAGACGTTACATGTAACGTCTCTACGAAAAACAATTTATATTTTGATAGCGTAGAGGTACCGCAACTTGATTTGGGCGTGATGAAGGTTGTAACGAAATAAACACGGTTGAGCGTTTCGTCGCCGAACGAGATGTGAACATCTCTAATGGCGAAAAAGTCAAAA